>CAJNCE010000018.1:0-29835 GCA_905221185.1 bacterium
TTAAAGACGATGTTGACATGAGTTCCTTTTTCAGTCAGACGTTTACCAGTACGGAAGAAGAAAGGAACACCACGGAATCGATCGCTGTCTACAAAGAAAGCACCAGATGCAAAGGTTTCAGTTGTAGATTCTGGATTTACATTTGGCTCGCTACGATAAGAGATGTATTTCATGCCATCAATCTTACCAGAGCGGTATTGACCACGGATAAAGTGTTCTTTAAGTTCTTCATCAGTTGGATGATAGAGGTTTTTAAAGACCTTAATCTTTTCAGCACGAATCTCATCTTTTGTGAAGCTTGCTGGCTTGTCCATAGCAAGGAGAGAAAGAAGTTGTAGTGTATGGTTTTGTACCATGTCGCGGAGGGCACCAGATTGGTCATAGTAGCCACCACGTTCTTCTACACCCAAGCGCTCCGCAAAGGTAATTTGAACATTGTCGATAAAGTCCTTGTTCCAAACGTTTTCAAAAATCAAGTTTGCAAAGCGAACTGCAAAGATGCTTTGGATCATTTCCTTACCAAGATAATGGTCAATACGGAAAATTTGTTCTTCGTCAAATGTTGCTAGGAGCTCGTCATTCAACTTGCTTGCAGTTGCGTAATCTGTACCAAATGGTTTCTCAACGATTAAACGCTCAAAACCTTTACCGTCCACAATGTTTTCAGACTTAAGGTGTTTGGCAATGGTTCCAAAGAATTGAGGAGCCATTGACAAGAAGAAGAGCTTGTTGTGTTCAGCTTGGTACTTGTCATTTAGTTCAGCCTGCAATTGACGTAGAGCAATGTAGTGTTCTGTATCATTGACATCATGACTTTGATAGTAGAAGTGGCTAGCGAACTCTTGAGCCTGTTCGGTACTATCTGCCAAATCAAGGATCGATTCGACTACAACAGATTCAAAATATTCCTTGCTCCAAGGACGACGGGCAGTTCCAATAACGGCAAAATGTTTGGAAAGATTGCCGGATTTATATAGTCTAAATAGGGAAGGGTAGAGCTTGCGTTTAGCCAGGTCTCCACTCGCACCGAAAATTGTAACAATAACCTTAGATGACATCTAGCTACCTAATTTCTATTTTTATTCCTAGTCTTGCTAGGTATGAGGAATTCTCATTTCATAAACTTAATTCTAACATAATTTTCCGAAAAATCAAAAAATCCAATACGAGGTAGAAAAAAACTGCAAGGAAATCCTTACAGTTTGCGTTTAGACGTTTAAGACCTTGTCCAAGAAATCTTTCAGACGAGGGTGCTGAGGGTTATCAAAGATTTGGTCAGGTGTCCCATCTTCTAGGAACTCACCATCTGCAGTAAAGATAACACGGTTGGCAACCTGACGGGCAAATCCCATCTCATGGGTTACGATAATCATGGTCATACCTTGTTTAGCCAATTCCTTCATAACGTTTAGTACGTCTCCGACCATCTCAGGGTCAAGGGCAGAAGTTGGTTCATCAAAGAGCATGATGTCTGGATTCATTGCAAGTCCACGAGCGATGGCTACACGTTGTTTTTGACCACCTGACAGGCTATCTGGACAGGCCTTAGCCTTATCTGCTAGTCCAACCTTTTCAAGCAACTCCATTCCCAATTTCTCAGCTTCTTCCTTAGTCATCAACTTGTGCTCAATAGGAGCAAAAGTAATGTTGTCCAAAACAGACATGTGTGGGAAGAGATTGAAATGTTGGAACACCATTCCGATATTTTCACGGACGTGGTCAACGTTGGTTGTTTTTTCAGTTAAGTCATAACCGTTCACAGTGATGTGACCGCTCGTAACTTCTTCTAGAAGATTAAGGCTACGGAGGAAGGTTGACTTACCAGAACCTGAAGGACCGATGATACAAACAACATCTCCTTCATAGAACTTAGTCGTAATTCCTTTTAAAACTTCATTTTTTCCGTAGCTTTTGTGTAAATCATTTACATCAATTTTTAATTTTGCCATTAACGAATCCTCTTTTCTAAGCGTTTCGCTAGTTTAGTCAAAAGTGTGATAATTACAAGATAGAAGATAGCAAGGATTGCATACATCTTGAAACTTTGGTAGTTACGAGCAATGATAATCTTACCAGTTTGGAAGAGTTCAACCAAACCGATAGCAGATACGATAGTTGTATCTTTAAGAGCGATAACGAATTGGTTAACAAAGTTTGGCAACATCAATTTAGTTGCTTGTGGCAAGATAATCTTACGCATGGTTTTTCCATAAGAGATACCCAAGCTTCGGCTGGCTTCCATTTGTCCAACTGGAACGGCCTGAATACCACCACGAACGATTTCAGCGATATAAGCAGCTGCATTGAGCGATAGGGCAATAGTACCAGCTACAAAGTCGTTAATTGGGCTTTGTTGGCCTGTGATAGACTCGATGAAGTTTGGAATTCCCCAGAAGATGAAGGCTGCAAGAATCATCAATGGAATACCACGAATAACGTCAACGAAAATCTCAGAGATGACACGAAGAGATTTGTAGGGGCTAACGCTAAACATACCGAAGATAATCCCGATGACAATGGCAATAGCAAATGAGATAAGAGCTAGAGCAAGAGTGATACCAAGCCCGCTAAGGAGTTGTTTGTAGTTGTTTTGAAGCAAGCCCCAGATAGTTGTTTCATCAACAGTGCTTGTTGAAGCAGTTGAAGATTCGCTAGCTAGGTATTTATCAAGAATCTTTTGGAATTCACCGTTTGCTTTAAGGTTTGCAAGTCCGTTATTGAACATTTCAATCAATTCTGGATTTGCTCCTTTTTTAACAGCAAAGGCTGTTTCACCGATTGGTGTTCCAGCGATTGGAGTTTTCAATTTTTGTCCTTGGCTGATAGAATATTTGAGAACAGGCTCATCATCCATAACAGCATCAATGGCACCAGTATTTAAACTGTCATACATTGACGAACCATCAGCGAAAGTTTTGATTTTGTAGCCGTATTTGCTTTGATTTTCTGTTAGGAAGGTTTGAGAAGCAGTTCCGTTTTTAACACCGACTGTCTTCCCTTTCAAATCTTCATAAGAAGCAATGGTGCTTGATTCTTTGACACCGAGGATTGTGTTTGCAGTGTAGTATGATTCTGAGAAGTCAAAAGTTGCCTTACGAGCATCTGTGACAGACATACCAGCAATGATACCATCTGCTTGACCAGCTTGGACAGCACTGATAGCGGCATCGAAACCAGGGTTGATGATTTCAATTTCGAAACCTTGGTCTTTAGCGATGGCCTTAATCAATTCCATATCAATACCAGTAAATTGGTTGCTTGAATTTTGGAAAACAAAAGGTGCAAAAGAAGAATCGCTGGCAATGATGTATTTAGCTTTTACAGGAATAGCTTTTAAGCCTGCAAGAGTAGTTGTAGTTGGCACTGCTGAAGATGATGAAGCAGTCCATTTCTTGATGATTTTATCAAGACTACCATCTTTTTTCATTTCAGCCAAGGCTTGGTTAAATTCAGTAACCAGGTGCTCGTATTTGCTTCCTTTTTTAACACCGAAAGCAAAGCTACCTACAGCTTCCCCATCCATTTCAATATGGAGGTCTTGCCCTTGGTTAATGGCATACTCGATAACAGGTTTGTCATCCATCATAGCATCAATGGCACCAGCGCTTAAGCTGTTGTTCATCAAATCACTAGTGTCAAATGTTTTAATAGTAAAGCCGTATTTATCTTTAATCGTTTCAAGAAAACGTTGGGCAGCAGTTCCGTTTTTAACCCCAACAGTTTTACCAGACAATTGGTCGTACTTGCTAATCTTGTGTGCCTTTGTAGTTGCAATGACAACTTTTGTATCATAGTAAGTATCAGACATGGTAAAGACTTTTTCACGTTCTTTAGTCTTTGTCATCCCTGCCATGATAGCGTCAGCTTGACCAGCTTGAACCGCATTGACCGCTGCGTCAAATCCAGGATAGGACATCTGAATATTCCATCCTTTAATTTCAGCGACTTTGTTGATAATGTCAACATCAATTCCTTTATAAGTTTGATCTGAATCTTTAAACTCAAAAGGTGCATAGGCGGTATCAGAAACAATCTTAATCGTCTCTGCTTTCGCAATACCTAATGAGAAAATTGGGAATAAAATTAGCAAAAATGCTAGAAATTTTTTCTTCATTTTTAGTCTCCTTTTCCGAATATTTTCCCATTATATCAGAAAAAGTAAAAAAAGGCAAATTTTTATATTTTTGTGTCAGAAAATGTAACATGAGTTGTTTCTTTTCTTTCTTGAATTGCCACTACAAAGTGCTATAATGGTATAAATAGAAGAAAAGAGGACAGGAATATGAAAGCAAAAAGAATCTTAAAAGACTTTGAAACTTCTAAAATGAGTTTAAACATTTACACAAGCCCCTTGTTAGCCTTTGTTTTTGTCTTCATAGGAGAGTTTGTGGCTTATACTCTGTATGGTATTAGTTTGTTAGCTCTCATCGGACTTGCTAGAAATTTTGGAGAGACTGGTCAAAATCTTGCAACCTACTTGCAGACCTTGCATCAGAGCTTGATGGATAAAACAGGTGACTTTCGTTTAATTTTAGAATTGCTGGCCTTTGGTTTCGTTCTCAACACTGTGTTCAGATGGACTAGAAAAGTTGAGAAAAGACCTATTCGAACCTTGGGATTTTATAGAGAGAATTTCCTCAGCAATCTTCTTAAAGGATTTGGCCTAGGTCTGGCACTTTTTCTTCTGACCTTGTTAGGTTTAGTAGCCTTAGGACAATATCGTTTGGAGTCCATTCACTTGAATCCTTATTCGCTAGCCTTTGTCATTTTTACCATTCCATTTTGGATTTTACAGGGGACAACAGAAGAAGTGGTGGCCCGTACTTGGCTCCTTCCTCAATTGGCCTCAAGAACTAATCTAAAACTAGCTGTTCTTATATCTAGCCTGTTCTTTACCTTACTTCATTTAGGAAATTCAGGCATAACTTTCTTATCTGCAATTGATCTCTTTTTATTCGGAGTTGCCATGTCACTATATCTTCTTAAAACAGATACTATATGGGGTATAGGTGGTATTCATGGAGCTTGGAATTTCGCACAGGGCAACCTCTTTGGAGTATTAGTTAGTGGTCAGTCTTCAGGAACCTCAATCATGAAATTTACTCCACAAGGCAATCAAGACTGGCTATCTGGTGGGTCTTTTGGTATTGAGGGTTCCATCATGTCCAGTATTATTTTGTTTCTGCTGATTGTCTATCTCGCCTATCAATTAAAGAAAGAAAATGAAAGGATGTGACTTAGGTCCGTCCTTTTCTTCGTGAAAATGATACAAGTATGCTAAAATAGGAATAGCATATCGAGAGAGGATTCTTATGATTAACCGCATTACAGATAATCAATTTAAACTAGTATCAAAATATCAACCATCAGGAGACCAACCTCAAGCTATCGAACAGTTGGTAGATAATATCGAGGGGGGAGAAAAAGCTCAGATTCTGATGGGGGCGACTGGTACAGGGAAGACCTATACCATGAGTCAGGTCATTTCCAAAGTCAATAAACCCACTCTGGTCATCGCCCATAATAAGACTCTGGCAGGACAGCTATATGGGGAGTTTAAAGAATTTTTCCCTGAGAATGCTGTTGAGTATTTTGTTTCCTACTATGATTATTACCAACCAGAGGCCTATGTCCCTTCTAGTGATACCTATATTGAAAAGGACAGCTCTGTCAATGACGAGATTGACAAGCTCCGCCACTCAGCGACTTCGGCTCTTTTGGAGCGTAATGATGTCATTGTTGTGGCCTCAGTCTCTTGTATCTATGGTTTGGGTTCGCCAAAGGAATATGCTGACAGCGTCGTGAGTCTGCGTCCAGGTCTGGAAATTTCTCGTGATAAACTCTTGAATGACTTGGTCGATATTCAGTTTGAGCGAAACGACATTGATTTCCAACGCGGAAGATTCCGTGTGCGTGGGGATGTGGTGGAGATTTTTCCAGCTTCCCGTGATGAGCATGCCTTTCGAGTAGAGTTCTTCGGAGATGAGATTGATCGTATCCGCGAAGTGGAGGCTTTGACAGGTCAAGTCCTTGGTGAAGTGGATCATTTGGCGATTTTCCCAGCCACTCACTTTGTGACCAATGACGACCATATGGAAGTGGCCATTGCTAAGATCCAGGCTGAATTGGAGGAGCAGTTAGCTATCTTTGAAAAAGAAGGCAAATTACTTGAAGCCCAGCGTTTAAAACAGCGGACAGAGTATGATATTGAGATGCTACGTGAGATGGGTTATACAAATGGGGTTGAGAACTACTCACGCCACATGGATGGACGGAGCGAAGGAGAGCCACCTTACACCTTGTTGGATTTCTTCCCAGATGATTTCTTGATCATGATTGACGAGAGTCACATGACTATGGGGCAGATCAAGGGTATGTACAATGGTGACCGTTCGCGTAAGGAAATGCTGGTTAATTATGGTTTCCGTTTACCGTCCGCCTTGGACAATCGACCTCTCCGTCGTGAAGAGTTTGAAAGCCATGTGCATCAGATTGTTTACGTTTCAGCGACACCAGGCGACTATGAAAATGAACAGACCGAGACAGTGATTGAGCAAATCATTCGTCCGACAGGTCTTTTAGATCCAGAGGTGGAAGTCCGTCCGACTATGGGACAGATTGATGACCTCCTAGGCGAAATCAATGCCCGTGTTGAAAAGAATGAACGAACCTTTATTACCACCTTGACCAAGAAGATGGCAGAAGACTTAACCGACTACTTCAAAGAAATGGGTATCAAGGTCAAGTACATGCACTCGGATATCAAGACCTTGGAGCGGACGGAGATTATCCGTGACCTGCGCTTGGGAGTCTTTGACGTCTTAGTAGGGATTAACCTCCTCCGTGAAGGGATTGACGTTCCTGAGGTAAGCTTAGTTGCCATTCTCGATGCTGATAAGGAAGGCTTCCTTCGTAATGAACGTGGACTCATCCAGACTATTGGCCGTGCTGCCCGTAACAGTGAAGGTCATGTCATTATGTATGCGGACACTGTGACCCAGTCTATGCAACGTGCCATCGATGAAACTGCCCGCCGTCGCAAAATACAAATGGCTTATAATGAAGAACATGGTATCGTACCACAAACCATCAAGAAAGAAATCCGTGATCTGATTGCTGTGACCAAGGCAGTTGCCAAGGAAGAGGACAAGGAAGTCGACATCAATAGCCTTAATAAACAAGAACGCAAAGAACTAGTCAAGAAACTCGAAAAACAAATGCAAGAAGCTGTCGAAGTGCTTGATTTTGAACTAGCAGCTCAGATCCGAGATATGATGTTGGAAGTCAAGGCGTTGGATTAGGGGAATTTTATGAATATTTTAGTTATTAATGGACATCCTGATAAAGAAAGTTACTGCCAAGCAATTTTTCAAACGATTGTAGAAAATATAGACTCAAAGAGACATGAACTTGAAATGATTAATCTTAATGCAGAAGAGTTTGATCCTGTTTTACGTTATGGTTATCGACAAAGGATGGAGGACGATCCGTTTATTCTACGCTCTCAGGAATTAATTCAGTGGGCAGATCATTTCATTTTTGTTTATCCAATTTGGTGGAGTAGTATGCCTAGTCTATTGAAGGGGTGGATTGATCGTGTTTTTACGCCAGGCATTGCATACTCAGCAAATAATCGAGGAAGCTTTATTTTGAACTACTTGAGAGGTAATCAGTTTAAAAAGTTACTAAAAGGAAAAACAGCTAGTATCTATGCAACCTCCATGGCACCAACTTGGTGGTACAAAGTATTTTCAGGTTCAGTTAACATTCCAGACAGTTATGGGATATCAGTATTAAAGAATGCTGTATTGAATCATTGTGGCATAAAAACAAAGAGGGTTTCGATTTTAGGAGAGTTAGGCCGTGAAGTGAATACAAGTTCAACAAGAGAAAAATTTCTACAAAAAGTAGCAAAGGAAGTCAGACTGTTGGATTAAGGAGAAGAAAATAAATGACGGTTATGATCAAATCAATGGAAACTCCTGAAGAGATAGAAGATAAATCCCTTGTTCACTGGCAAACGTGGAGAGAGGCTTATGATGATCTTTTGCCTGCAGAATTTCAGGAGACAATGACATTGGAAAGGTGTCGATTCTTTAGTCAAAAGTATCCAGAAAATACATTGATTGCGATAGATGGCATGAAGGTAGTTGGTTTTATCAGTTATGGAAACTTTCGTGATGAGACTATTCAAGCTGGTGAAATTATTGCTTTATATGTTTTAAAAGACTATTATGGAAAAGGTATCGCACAAAAGTTAGTGAAAGGAGCTTTGACTGATCTTGATCATTTTTCTGAAATATTCTTATGGGTATTGAAAGATAATAAGCGAGCCATTGCTTTCTATCAAAAAATGGGTTTTACTTTTGATGGACAAGAAAAGATGCTTGAACTTGGAAAGCCTATAAAGGAAAAACGGATGGTATTCTATTCTAAATAATTTTAAAAAGTAGAAGCTAATGGTACTGGTACCAAGTCTAAAAATTTAATAAATTAGAAAGTGAGTCTATGTATGTCTCGAGCACAATTAACGATTTTAACAAACATTTGTCTGATTGAAGACCTCGAAACGCAGCGCGTGGTGATGCAGTATCGTGCTCCTGAAAACAATCGCTGGTCTGGTTATGCCTTTCCTGGAGGCCATGTAGAAAATGGCGAGGCTTTTGCAGAGTCTGTCATTCGTGAAATCTATGAAGAAACAGGGTTGACTATCCAAAATCCTCAACTTGTCGGCATTAAAAATTGGCCACTAGATACAGGTGGGCGCTATATTGTCATCTGTTATAAGGCGACTGAGTTCTCTGGTACCCTTCGCTCTTCAGATGAAGGAGAAGTTTCTTGGGTTCAAAAAGACCAGATTCCAAGCTTGGATCTGGCCTATGATATGTTACCCTTGATGGAAATGATGGAAGCTCCTGACAAGTCAGAGTTTTTCTACCGTCATCGTACAGAAGATGATTGGGAAAAGAAAATTTTCTAATCCTTTATCAAATAACCGAGCTGATCCAAGGCCTCCTCGATATAGTGGAGGTCTTGTTGTGTTTCGGCTTCGACTAGGTGGTAATGGATGCCATCTGTCAATTCAGATAAAGGTCTAAAATCTGAATGCTCGACTTGTTCTAGAAAATGTTGCACATCTCTGCGACAAGACAGTTTCAGCAAGGTTTCAATTTCTCCATAAACGGGATGGTCAATCAAGGTGTTTTGAACACGTCCACCATTATCTACGATGGCAAGGAGTTCTTGACCCATTTCTTCAACTTCATGTTTCACTTTAAAAAGTTTGTGGACGTATGGATTGACATCAACTTGCTTATAGACGTAGCCACGATTGGTGGATAGGATAGGAGCACCATCGGCTCTCAAAATTGCAATGTCCTGCACAATGACCTGTCGTGTGACATGAAAATGTTCAGCCAAACTTTGGCCATTGAGAGCTTTAGGAGCTTCTTTCAAGAGTTTGAGCAGGGCTTGTTTGCGATCTTTTGTCATAGCTTTTCCTTTTAACGGCGTTTTCGAAGCACTTTATAGACAGCTAGTGCTAATGTATAGTCTACCATACTATGGATAATTGTGCCAAATCCAACTAGCACAAATAGAACATAAAACATATTTTCTACATTGGTACCAGAAGTTGCGTAAAAAAGGACACAGGCCAATACTTCAGCAAGGGCATGAACGACAGCCAAAACAAAGTTGAAAACCCAGGAAGATTTTGCTTTATCTAGGGTATCGGGGAATTTTTGTAGGTAAAGAGCTCCCAAAGTCCCGAAAAAGATATGTGAAAAAGCTCGAAAAACGATAACCATGGGATATCCAGCCATCAAAAATCCAAAACTAGAGGCTAGGATGACAAAAACTGCCATCAAAGGCGACAAGAACATGGCTATAAAAATAGCGATGTGGCTCCCCAAAGTGTAAGAAGCGGGTGGAATGACGATCTTAAAAGGCATGACAATTGGAATTAAAATCGCAATAGCTGTCAAGAGGGCTGTCATTGTCATAAATTGTGTCTTTTTCCGTGTATTCATAAGAATCCCCTTTTTATATGTATATACACTAGTATAGTACTATAAACAAGACAATAAAGCAAGGATTTACTTAGGTTTATAGGTTGTTTTTAAGTTGAAAGCTGGTAAAAATTTCACTAAAAAACAAACTACATCAAACAAAATCTCCACCTTCAAGTATGAAAGCGGAGATTATTTTTATTTCTTCAAGGTTTGTAGTCGTGGGACAATAGCTAGGGTTAGAACTGCGGAAATGACTAATTCGGCAATCGAGTTTGTTGAGATAACGGTTGCCAGGAGTTTTTGGATATTACCATCAAAAACATTTCCAAAAAGGTAGAAAATTCCACCAAGTACAAAAACTGTGTTAGTAAGTGAACCAAGGGCACCAGCTAGAATCAGACCAGTCTTGTTTTTCATCAGTTTATAGACTAGATAAGGAGTTAAACCAATCAAAATACGTGGGACAATGGCAATGATAGCTGAGTAGATATTTCCGTTTGGTACAAATGGCGAGAAGAGGTAGCTTGTCGGCAGAATCGTGATTGTGTTAACGGTCAAGCTAAGTAGCCCCATCAAAAATCCAAGTGTAACTCCAACTCGCGGACCGTAAATAATGCTGGCAATAATGACAGGAATATGAACGATGGTCGGTTTGATTGGAAATGGGAAAAGGTTAAAGATAAGTGAGCTTAGAAAATGAATCACAAGCATGGTCGCAAAGAAGATAGCAATTGGTGCAATATTAGAGCGTTTTTTCATCGAGAGTTTCCTTTATTCTTTCTAAAATAATTGTGAGGTCGGCTAAAGCTCCTTGTCCATGGTCTCCGCAAGCTAATAGGGATTCTTTAGGAGCAATCAGCTGATAGCCGTAGGTTTTTAATGTTTGCAGATTAGCCTGAGTTGCCGGATGGTCATACATTTTTGTATTCATAGCAGGTGCGATGAGTTTGGGAATATGACTTGGCAGGGCTAGAGCTGTACTGGTCACCATGTTGTCCGCAAAGCCGTGGGCTAGTTTTGCAATAGTGTTAGCAGTTGCAGGGGCCACGATAAATAAGTCCGCCTTTTTTCCAAGTTCGATATGATTGACTTGATCGGGATAAGGTTCCTTCATGACATCCAAGTGGACAGGATTCTGTGAGAGTACTTGTAGTGTCAAAGGTTGGATAAACTCTGTAGCAGCCTCAGTCATTAAGACAGTGACATGATGGCCTTGTTTTTTTAGAGAACTGACTATATCTGCCGACTTGTAGGAGGCGATTGACCCTGTTACAGCCAAGAGAATATGTGCCATAGCTTTCCTTTCTATGAATGATTGGGTTGAATTTTTTCAAGAAGGAGTTCTGCAATTTCTTCTTTAGTCTGGACTGCTTGAAGATGATCTTTCTCAACAAAGATAGCTCGGTGCTGATCTGCTGAGATTTGAGTGAGGTCATTTGCGATAATCAAGTCTGCTTGGTTTTTGATAAGACTTTTTCTAGCAATGTCAATCAGATGGTCTTCGCTAACATCAACCAGCAGTTTGAAACCAATCAGATGAATAGCAGGATTCCATTCCTTGACTAAAGAGATGATTTTGGGTGTTTTTTTAAGGAACAAAACCTGAACTTCATCAGTTGAAGAAATCTTAGCTTGATGATTTTGTTTGCTTAAAAATTCTTCCAAATTGTAGCTAGCCTGAACCTCCTCAAGCCCCGTCATATAAACAGGACTATAGTCTGATACGGCCATTGAGTGAATCAAGACTTGATAATCCTTGACACGTTCTTGCATTTCCAGAAGAAGGTCGTTGGTATTGTTAATTTCTCGAATACTTAGGTTGGGATGAGCTTTTGGCTTCAGAGATCGTTTTGTTGTTATCAAACAAACTTCATGCCCTGCAGCAAGCAAGGTTTCTGTGATGATTTTCCCCAAATGACCAGTAGAATGGTTAGTGATAGAGCGGACGCTATCGATAGCTTCACTGGTACCGCCCGATGTAACTAAAATTTTCATAGCACTATTGTACACAAAAATAAACGGTAAGTAAAATGAAAGCGATAAATTTTTGGTAAAAACGAAGATTTACTATAGTTTCAAACTATAAAGCCATATAAAATTTAAGAAAGAACTCTAAAAACCTTAAAAACAGGGATATTTACGAACGTTTAGAGAGTTTTGGGATGTTAAAAATCTTGTTTTGTGTTATAATGAATTATCATAAAAGAGGTTAGAGGAGTTTTGAATGAAAACAGATATTGAAATCGCACAGAGTATTGAGTTGAAGCCAATTGTTGATGTTGTAGAGAAACTTGGAATTTCTTACGATGATTTGGAGTTGTATGGAAAGTACAAGGCTAAGCTCAGCTTTGATAAAATTCGTGCAGTTGAGAGCAATCCAGTTGGGAAATTGATTTTGGTTACTGCCATCAACCCAACACCAGCAGGTGAGGGAAAATCAACTATTACCATTGGTCTAGCGGATGCCTTGAATAAGATTGGCAAGAAAACTATGATTGCAATCCGCGAACCATCTCTTGGTCCAGTCATGGGTATCAAAGGTGGTGCTGCTGGTGGTGGTTACGCCCAAGTGTTGCCAATGGAAGACATCAACCTCCACTTTACTGGAGACATGCATGCTATTACAACTGCTAACAACGCTCTTTCTGCCTTGATTGATAACCACTTGCACCAAGGAAATGAGCTAGGAATTGACCAACGTCGTATTCTATGGAAACGTGTTGTGGACTTGAACGACCGAGCCCTTCGCCACGTAACCGTTGGGCTTGGTGGTCCTCTAAACGGTATTCCTCGTGAGGATGGTTTTGATATTACAGTTGCTTCAGAAATCATGGCAATTCTTTGCTTGGCGACGGACATTGAGGACTTGAAACGTCGTTTGGCTAATATCGTTATCGGTTATCGCTATGATCGTACACCTGTTTCTGTAGGTGATTTGCAGGTTGAGGGTGCTTTAGCATTGATTTTGAAGGATGCTATTAAGCCAAACTTGGTTCAGACAATTTACGGTACACCTGCCTTTGTACACGGTGGTCCATTTGCCAATATTGCTCATGGATGTAACTCTGTTTTGGCAACAAGCACAGCCCTTCACTTGGCTGATTACACAGTTACTGAAGCTGGTTTTGGTGCGGACCTTGGTGCTGAGAAATTCCTTGATATCAAGACACCAAACTTGCCAACATCTCCAGATGCAGTAGTTATTGTCGCAACCCTTCGTGCCCTTAAGATGAATGGTGGTGTGGCTAAAGACGCTCTTACAGAGGAAAATGTGGAAGCAGTTCGTGCAGGTTTTGCCAACTTGAAACGCCACGTTGAAAATATCCGTAAGTTTGGTATTCCAGCAGTTGTAGCTATCAACGAATTTGTTTCTGATACAGAAGCTGAAATCGCAGCCTTGAAAGAACTCTGTGCCTCAATTGATGTACCAGTAGAGTTGGCTAGTGTCTGGGCTGATGGTGCAGAAGGTGGTGTAGCTCTTGCTGAAACTCTTGTCAAGACAATCGCTGAAAACCCAGCCAACTATACACGTCTTTATGACAATGAACTTTCTGTTCAAGAAAAGATTGAAAAGATTGTTACTGAAATCTACCGTGGTAGCAAAGTAAACTTTGAGAAGAAAGCTCAAACACAAATCGCTCAAATCGTTCAAAACGGATGGGACAAATTGCCAATCTGTATGGCTAAAACTCAGTATAGTTTCTCTGATAATCCAAATGCCCTTGGAGCACCAGAAAACTTTGAAATTACCATTCGTGAATTGGTACCAAAATTAGGTGCAGGCTTCATCGTTGCCTTAACTGGCGATGTCATGACCATGCCAGGTCTTCCAAAACGACCAGCAGCCCTCAATATGGATGTTGAAAGTGACGGAACAGTTCTAGGCTTGTTCTAATAGTTTAATTGAATTCAAATGAGTTTGGAAATACTATCCAAGCTCATTTTCTTATCTAGATATAAGGCCTTATTTTCAGCTGATGAAAGAGTTACCTTCTATAAGCAATTAGTCTAGGTAAAGATATTTTCCCTGATTTCTGATATAATAGAAATATTGACTTCAAGAGTAAGGAAGAGAAGATGAACGCATTATTGAATGGAATGAATGACCGTCAGTCTGAGGCGGTGCAAACGACAGAAGGTCCCTTGTTGATCATGGCGGGGGCTGGTTCTGGAAAGACTCGAGTTTTGACTCACAGAATCGCCTACCTGATTGATGAAAAAATGGTCAATCCTTGGAACATTTTGGCCATTACCTTTACCAATAAGGCTGCGCGTGAGATGAAGGAGCGTGCCTATGAGCTCAACCCAGCCACCCAGGACTGTCTGATTGCGACCTTTCACTCCATGTGTGTTCGTATCCTACGTCGCGATGCGGATCATATTGGCTACAACCGGAATTTCACCATTGTAGATCCTGGTGAACAGCGAACCCTCATGAAACGCATTCTCAAGCAATTGAACTTGGATCCGAAAAAATGGAATGAGCGGACCATTTTGGGAACCATTTCCAATGCTAAGAATGATTTGATTGATGATGTAGCTTATGCTGCCCAAGCTGGCGATATGTATACGCAAATCGTGGCCCAGTGTTATACAGCCTATCAGAAAGAGCTTCGCCAGTCTGAGTCTGTTGACTTTGATGATTTGATTATGCTGACCTTGCGTCTCTTTGATCAAAATCCTGATGTTTTGACTTATTACCAGCAGAAGTTCCAATACATCCACGTTGATGAGTACCAAGATACCAACCACGCTCAGTACCAACTGGTCAAACTCTTGGCTTCACGCTTTAAAAACATCTGTGTGGTTGGGGATGCGGACCAGTCTATCTACGGTTGGCGTGGTGCTGATATGCAGAATATCTTGGACTTTGAAAAGGATTATCCTCAAGCCAAGGTTGTCTTGTTGGAGGAAAATTACCGCTCAACCAAAACAATTCTCCAAGCGGCTAACGAGGTTATTAAAAACAATAAAAACCGCCGTCCTAAGAATCTCTGGACCCAAAATGCGGATGGGGAGCAAATCGTTTATTATCGTGCCAATGATGAACTGGACGAGGCTGTGTTTGTAGCCAGAACAATTGATGAACTTAGTCGTAGTCAAAACTTCCTTCACAAAGATTTTGCAGTTCTCTATCGGACTAATGCTCAGTCCCGTACTATTGAGGAAGCCCTGCTCAAGTCCAATATTCCTTACACTATGGTTGGAGGAACCAAGTTCTACAGCCGTAAGGAAATTCGCGATATTATTGCATATCTCAACCTCATTGCTAATTTGAGTGACAATATCAGTTTTGAACGTATTATCAACGAACCTAAACGTGGAATTGGCCCAGGTACTGTTGAGAAAATCCGTGATTTTGCGAATATGCAAAATATGTCTATGCTAGATGCTTCAGCAAATATTATGTTGTCTGGCATCAAAGGAAAAGCAGCCCAATCTATCTGGGATTTTGCCAATATGGTTCTGGATTTGCGGGAGCAGCTAGACCAATTAACTATTACAGAATTGGTTGAGGCCGTCCTTGAAAAAACAGGTTACGTCGATATTCTCAATGCCCAAGCGACTCTAGAAAGCAAGGCTCGGGTTGAAAATATCGAAGAGTTCCTCTCTGTTACAAAAAACTTTGACGACACCTCTGATGGGACAGAAGAGGAAACTGGTTTGGACAAACTGAGTCGTTTCTTAAATGACTTGGCCTTGATTGCGGACACAGATTCAGGTAGTCAGGAGACATCAGAAGTGACCTTGATGACCCTGCATGCTGCTAAAGGTCTCGAGTTTCCAGTTGTCTTTTTGATTGGGAT
This sequence comes from bacterium, assembly GCA_905221185.1. GTDB lineage: Bacteria > Bacillota > Bacilli > Lactobacillales > Streptococcaceae > Streptococcus. Next base: position 15,821 of record CAJNCE010000018.1, read on the forward strand.
GGAAGAAAATGTCTTTCCACTTAGCCGTGCGGCTGAAGATCAAGATGAATTGGAAGAAGAGCGCCGTCTGGCTTATGTAGGTATCACGCGTGCAGAGAAAATTCTCTATCTGACCAATGCTAACTCGCGCCTGCTTTTTGGTCGTACCAACTACAATCGTCCGACTCGTTTTATTAACGAAATCAGTTCAGACTTGCTTGAGTATCAAGGATTGGCCCGTCCAGCAAATACAAGCTTTAAAGCGTCTTATAGCAGTGGTGGGGTTGCCTTCGGTCAAGGTATGAGTCTTGCCCAGGCCCTTCAAGACCGTAAACGCGGTGTGGCTCCAAAAACTATCCAGTCAAGCGGTCTTCCATTTGGTCAATTTTCAGCTGGTGCAAAATCAGCGTCTAGCGAGACCGATTGGTCCATTGGTGACATTGCTCTCCACAAGAAATGGGGAGAGGGAACTGTTCTGGAAGTTTCAGGTAGCGGTGCTACGCAGGAATTAAAAATCAATTTCCCAGAAGTTGGCCTGAAAAAACTTTTAGCCAGTGTGGCCCCAATTGAGAAAAAAATCTAATTTTTCATCCTTCTCACGAATAATAAAGTGAGGAGGATTTTTATGTACAGTATTTCATTCCAAGAAGATTCATTATTGCCAAGAGAGAGACTGGCCCAAGAAGGAGTGGAAGCGCTCAGTAACCAAGAGTTGCTAGCTATTTTACTCAGAACAGGGACACGTCAGGCAAGTGTTTTTGAAATTGCCCAGAAAGTCTTGAACAATCTTTCAAGCCTAACAGATTTGAAAAAAATGACCCTGCAGGAATTGCAGAGTTTATCTGGTATCGGGCGAGTTAAGGCAATAGAGTTACAAGCTATGATTGAACTGGGACATCGTATTCATAAACACGAAACCCTTGAGATGGAAAGTATTCTCAGCAGTCAAAAGTTGGCCAAGAAGATGCAACAGGAATTGGGGGACAAAAAACAAGAGCACCTGGTGGCGCTCTATCTCAATACTCAAAATCAAATCATCCATCAACAGACCATTTTTATCGGTTCTGCCACTCGTAGTATTGCTGAACCTCGGGAGATTCTTCATTATGCCATCAAGCATATGGCGACCTCTCTCATCTTGGTTCATAACCATCCTTCAGGAGCGGTAGCCCCTAGCCGAAATGATGATCATGTCACTAAACTTGTCAAAGAAGCCTGCGATCTGATGGGAATTGTCCTCTTGGACCATTTGATTGTCTCTCACTCCAATTACTTTAGTTATCGAGAAAAGACAGATTTAATCTAAAGTTCATTAACGATATAGTCAAAGAGGTTTTTATCTTTGGGACGATTTTCAAATAGAAATTCTGGGTGCCATTGGACACCGAGAAAGGCAACATCATCTGTACTTATGACAGCTTCAATGATACCATCCTTAGGATCATGAGCTGCAATCTTTAAGTTGGGAGCTAAATCCTTGATACTCTGGTGGTGGAAGGAGTTGATATGGGAGATTTCTCCATAGATTTCTCGAAGAACAGTATCAGGTTCTGTTACCAAACGTTGTGTTGTGTACTCGGCTGAACAATCCTGCCAGTGGTCTTCGATATCTTGGTACAGAGTTCCACCCATGGCAACGTTAAAGAGTTGAGTCCCACGGCAGACAGAGAAAATTGGCTTTTTCTGTTTAATAGCTTCCTTGATGAGGGCTAGTTCGAAGATATCTCTTTGAAGGTGGTAGTCATCGCTATCAATGGTTTTTGCTTCACCATAGAATTTTGGATCAACATTTTGCCCACCTGTTAAGATGAGCTTGTCAATCATACTGATATAGTGGCAGGCCATTTCTTGATCACCAATCGGTAGGATGATGGGAATCCCTCCAGCGTCTTTAACGCCTTCCACAAAGCCTTTTGCTGCGTAGCTCATCATGATGTCATCATCTGGATGAGTTTTTTCGTTTCCTGTAATCCCAATAACTGGTTTTTTCATAAAATGATTTTCGCTTTCTAATCCTCTTTTCGCATGAAATAGAGGAGGGTTTGGAGTTCACTTGTTAAATCGACATATTGAACGACCACGTCTTTTGGTAAATGCAGATGGACTGGTGAAAAACTGAGAATCCCTTTCACGCCAGCATCCACCAAGAGATTGGCAACTTCTTGGGATTTAACGCTAGGAACAGTCAGGATAGCAGTCTTCACATCAGCATCCTGAATTTTATCCTTGATTTGAGAAATCCCGTAAATAGGAATCCCATCAGGAGTTTGGCTACCGACTTCAGGATGGTCATCTAGGTCAAAGGCCATGATAATCTTCATCTTGTTACGCTCATGGAAGCGATAGTGGAGAAGGGCATGGCCCATATTACCAATGCCAACAAGCATGACATTGGTAATAGAGTTATCATTGAGCAAATCGGCAAAAAACGTCATCAGTTTTTTGACATCATAGCCAAAACCACGACGACCTAGTTCACCAAAATAGGAAAAATCACGACGTACGGTCGCTGAATCAATCCCGATAGCCTCTGCAATTTGTTTAGAGTTGGCACGTTCAATCTTTTCTGCATGAAATCTCTTAAAAATTCGATAGTAGAGAGAGAGTCTTTTCGCTGTAGCTTTTGGAATAGCAGACTGTTTATCTTTCACAAAATCACAACCTTTCTATTCTTCTATTTTATAGAAACATTGTGAAAAAATCAACAAAAATAAGAAAAAACTAAGAAAAATCTTAGTTTTGATGTAAAAAATCTGCATGTGATAGAAAACGGTAGAGGTCTCCGACCAGACCTTGATAAACTTCTTGTCCCTTAAAGGTTAAAGAAGTCACATAAAGTGTATCTGGTAGGGTCACACAGCCTGACAAAGCCAGCATGAGTGCCTCATAATCTTCGTACTTGAGAGTCCGCTCTACATGATAGCTATCCTTATAGGTCAGTTCAAACATATGGGACCTATCTTTCAGATTTTGTAAAGACACCACGTTCTACCAAACTATCCATGAGGAAGTAGAATTTTTCCTGATGAATGTGGTGGTCTTCTGATTTGAAAATATCAACTAGACGAAGACCAAACTTGTCAGTGATATTGATTTTAGCCCCTGTGAGCTCCTTGTTAATGATGATTTTTAGTTGGAAGCCTTCACCGCTGTTTGGCACTTTTTCCAAAAGGCGAGTCAGTTCATAGTTACCAACTTTTGTTTCAAAAAAGGTGTTGTCCTTGAGGGTGAATTTTTTAACAGAAGGGTTAAGAGTGTAGTCGTAACGACAATTTTTTAACTGAATGGTTTTTTCAAATGCCATATGGCTAACCTCCGATAATTTCTTTTAAGGTTTTTGCTAGGGTTTGTAGATCTTCGATAGTATTTTGTGGAGACAAACTGATGCGAACGGATTCCTTCAAGCGTTCTGAATTTGCCCCGTACATGGCTTCGAGAACATGACTAGATTGGACAACACCTGCCGTACAGGCTGAGCCAGTTGAGATAGAAATTCCAGCTAAGTCTAGACGAAGGAGTAAGAGGTCGTTTTTCTGCCCAGGAAATCCAATATTGAGAACATAAGGCAGATGGTGTTGACCTCTATTCAGGTAATATTGAATTCCTTCTAGCTCTTCAAGAAAGGCAGTTTCTAGATTTTGTATATGTTGAAAATGTTCTTCTTGCTTTTCTAGGTCTTCTTTTAGGGCTGCAACCATACCCACGATGGCAGCTAGATTTTCAGTCCCCGCACGCTTTTTCTGTTCTTGGTCTCCGCCATGGAGATAGGAATCAAAGTCCATGCTAGATGCGTAGAGAAAACCGATTCCCTTAGGACCATGGAATTTATGGGCAGAAGCAGTGAGAAAATCAATGCCCAATTCTTCTGGGTGAATAGGGATTTTTCCAATAGCCTGAACTGCATCAACATGATAAGCAGCAGGATGTTGCTTGAGTATTTGGCCAATTTCAGCAATGGGAAGTAGGTTTCCTGTCTCATTATTAGCAAACATGGTAGAAACCAAAATCGTATCGTCACGTAAGGCCTCTTGAATTTGCTGGGCGGTGATTTCCTGATTTTTTGGCTGGATAATGGTTACTTCAAAACCGAAGTGTTGAACCAAGTAATCAATTGTTTCAAGGACAGCATGGTGCTCGATGGCAGTTGTGATGATATGTTTTCCTTGTTCTTGGTGACGAAGGCAGTAGCCAATGATGGCAGTATTGTTACCTTCAGTTCCACCAGAAGTGAAAAAGATATGTTGAGGTTTTGTTCCCAGTAATTGGGCTAGTTCCTGACGGGCTTCACGCAAGAGTTTGCCAGCTTGACGACCATGACCATGGATACTAGATGGATTGCCATGGGTTTCTTGCATAACCTTAGTCATAGCTGAAATAGCAACTGCTGACATAGGAGTCGTCGCAGCATTGTCCAAATAAATCAAAGAATCACCTTATTTCTTTTTGTTGTAAGCAAAGAGTGGGCTGACTGGTTTTCTTTCGTGGATACGGACGATAGCATCACCAATTAACTCACTAGCAGTGATGTAGCATACGTTTTTAGGAGTTTTTTCTTTTGTTGCTACTGAATCAGTCACAAGAATTTCTTTAATATTAGTATTATCAAGAAGTTCAGCAGCTCCTTCGACGAAGAGACCGTGGCTAGAAACAGCATAAATTTCTGTAGCCCCTTCACGTTCAACGATTTTAGCAGCTTCAGAGAAGGTACGGCCTGTATTCAGAATATCGTCAATCAAGATGGCTTTCTTACCTTCAACATCACCGATGATATAGCCTTCGTTGCGAGTTGCATCGTCTTGTGGATAGTCGATAATGGCGATAGGAGCATCAAGATATTCAGCCAAGCTACGAGCACGTTTGACACCTGAATTTTTAGGGCTAACGACAACAACATCTGAGCCAAGGAGACCCTTATCGCAGTAATGTTTTGCAAATAGGGGAACTGTATAGAGGTTATCAACAGGAATATCAAAGAAGCCTTGCACCTGAACAGCATGCAAATCAAGCGTAAGGACACGGTCAACCCCAGCCTTAACCAGCATATTAGCGACTAGTTTAGCTGTAAGCGGCTCACGAGGTGAAGCGATACGGTCTTGACGTGCATAGCCAAAATATGGAAGGACAACGTTGATACTGTGGGCACTTGCGCGCACACAAGCATCGACCATGATTAACAATTCCATTAGGTGGTTGTTAACTGGGAAACTTGTTGATTGGATGATGTAAACATCATAACCACGGACACTTTCTTCGATATTTACTTGGATTTCTCCGTCTGAAAATTGACGTGATGATAGTTTTCCAAGTGGGACACCAACAGCTTGGGCAATTTTCTGTGCAATCTCTTGGTTAGAGTTGAGTGCGAAAAGTTTCATGTTTTTTCTATCTGACATTATAGACCGTCCTCTGTAAACTTTTTAAATCCTAGCTATATCTGCCTAGCCTATATGAACTGGGATTTTTGTATTTTATCTTTTCTATTTTACCAAAAAATGGAGATTATTTCAGCTATTTTTCATGCTTTTGACAAATCGAACCAATTTTGAAGGAGCTTTTTGATAAGCAATCTGATTTTCATCTAAAAATTGCTGGAAATCTTCTTTCCCTTGCTCGTGATTTTCCACTTCAAGCTCTAATTCGTAATCTGTCATATCAAAGTATTGACTCTCATCCAGTGCCATGAGGCCAATTGGTGTTTGCATTTCATAGCGAAGCGTTGTTAGACAACCAAGGACTTGCCATTTTTTACTTTGGATACCATGTTTAGCCAATTCATCCATTACGAGCCCCTGAGGAAGTTCTTCCTTAGCCAGATAATCTTCAGCATCTTTTAGGTGCAATTTTTGGTTGTATTCCATATTTCCAACACTTTGCGGGACTTTGAGAGTCAATTCCGCCCAGTCTTCAAAGGTTCGAATGCGCATAGCAACTTTCTTTTCTCGTAGTTCAAAATCAGGCGTGTCTATGTAGTAATTTTTTTGAAGAACAGGAGTAACATCTGTGAACTGGTCTTTTAGACAATCATATTCATCTTTTTTCAATAGTGTTTTCAATTCAATTTCTAAATGTTTCATTTTTCTTACCTTTTCTTTATCGTTGAAAGCGGATTTATGGTATAATAAGCATTGTATTTATTGTATATGAATCTGGAGAAAAAATCAAAGATATTTTTGAAGGATAATATGAGAACAAGGGAGAATATATGACCTTAGAATGGGAAGAATTTCTAGATCCTTACATTCAAGCTGTTGGTGAGTTAAAGATTAAACTTCGTGGTATTCGTAAGCAATATCGTAAGCAAAATAAGCATTCTCCGATTGAGTTTGTGACCGGTCGAGTCAAGCCAATTGAGAGCATCAAAGAAAAAATGGCTCGTCGTGGCATTACTTATGCGACCTTGGAACACGATTTGCAGGATATTGCTGGCTTACGTGTGATGGTCCAGTTTGTAGATGACGTCAAGGAAGTAGTGGAGATTTTGCACAAGCGTCAGGATATGCGAATCATACAGGAGCGAGATTACATTACTCATAGGAAAGCATCAGGCTATCGTTCCTATCATGTGGTAGTAGAATATACGGTTGATACCATCAATGGAGCCAAGACAATTTTGGCGGAAATTCAAATTCGTACCTTGGCCATGAATTTTTGGGCAACGATAGAACATTCTCTCAACTACAAGTACCAAGGGGATTTCCCAGATGAGATTAAGAAGCGACTGGAAATTACAGCTAGAATCGCCCATCAGTTGGATGAAGAAATGGGTGAAATTCGTGATGATATCCAAGAAGCCCAGGCACTTTTTGATCCCTTGAGCAGAAAATTAAATGACGGTGTAGGAAACAGTGACGATACAGATGAAGAATACAGGTAAACGAATTGATCTGATAGCCAATAGAAAACCGCAGAGTCAAAAGGTTTTGTATGAATTGCGAGATCGTTTGAAGAGAAATCAGTTTATACTCAATGATAGCAGTCCGGACATTGTCATTTCCATTGGTGGAGATGGCATGCTCTTGTCGGCCTTTCATAAGTACGAAGACCAACTTGATAAGGTACGCTTTATCGGTCTTCATACAGGACACCTGGGCTTTTATACCGATTATCGTGATTTTGAGTTGGATAAGTTAATGACCAATTTGCAGCTGGATACCGGAGCAAGGGTTTCTTATCCGGTTTTGAATGTGAAGGTTTTTCTTGGAAATGGAGAGGTCAAGATTTTTCGTGCCCTCAACGAAGCCAGCATCCGCAGGTCTGATCGAACCATGGTAGCAGATATTGTCATCAATGGTGTTCCCTTTGAACGTTTTCGCGGAGATGGCTTAACAGTTTCAACCCCGACTGGTAGTACAGCCTATAACAAGTCGCTCGGTGGAGCTGTTTTACACCCTACCATTGAAGCTCTTCAGTTGACGGAAATTGCCAGCCTTAATAATCGTGTCTATCGGACGCTGGGTTCGTCCATTATTGTTCCTAAGAAGGATAAGATTGAACTCATTCCGACGAGAAACGATTACCATACCATTTCGGTTGACAATAGTGTGTATTCTTTCCGCAATATCGAGCGAATCGAGTATCAAATTGATCATCATAAGATTCACTTTGTTGCGACTCCTAGCCATACCAGTTTCTGGAACCGTGTTAAGGATGCTTTCATCGGCGAGGTGGATGAATGAGGTTTGAATTTATCGCAGATGAGCATGTCAAGGTTAAGACCTTTTTGAAAAAGCACGAGGTTTCTAAAGGACTTTTGGCCAAGATTAAGTTTCGAGGTGGTGCAATTCTGGTCAATGACCAACCGCAAAATGCAACGTATCTATTGGATATTGGGGACCGCGTTACTATCGATATTCCTGCTGAGGAAGGCTTTGAAACTCTAGAAGCAATCGAGCGCCCATTAGACATTCTCTATGAGGATGACCATTTTCTAGTCTTGAATAAACCCTATGGAGTGGCTTCTATTCCTAGTGTCAACCATTCCAATACCATTGCCAATTTTATCAAGGGTTACTATGTCAAGCAAAATTACGAAAATCAGCAGGTTCACATTGTGACCAGACTTGACCGAGACACTTCTGGCTTGATGCTCTTTGCCAAGCACGGTTATGCCCATGCACGATTGGACAAGCAGTTGCAGAAAAAGTCTATCGAGAAACGCTACTTTGCCCTCGTTAAAGGAGATGGATATTTGGAGCCTGAAGGAGAAATTATTGCTCCGATTGCGCGTGATGAAGACTCCATTATTACCAGACGAGTGGCAAAAGGTGGAAAGTATGCCCATACATCATATAAGATTGTAGCATCTTATGGAAATATTCACTTGGTAGATATTCGCCTGCATACTGGACGTACTCACCAGATCCGAGTCCATTTTTCCCATATCGGTTTTCCTTTGTTGGGAGATGATTTGTATGGTGGTAGCCTGGACGACGGCATCCAACGTCAGGCCTTGCATTGCCATTACCTATCCTTTTATCATCCATTTCTAGAGCAGGACTTGCAGTTAGAAAGTCCCTTGCCGGATGATTTCAGTAACCTAATTACCCAGTTATCAACTAATACTCTATAAAAAGTAATTCAGAGTATAATTATTATCTTAAAGGAGAAAACTCATGGAAGTTTTTGAAAGTCTCAAAGCCAACCTTGTTGGTAAAAATGCTCGTATCGTTCTCCCTGAAGGGGAAGAGCCACGTATTCTTCAAGCGACTAAACGCTTGGTAAAAGAAACAGAAGTGATTCCTGTTTTGCTTGGAAATCCTGAAAAAATTAAAATTTATCTTGAAATTGAAGGAATCATGGATGGTTATGAGGTCATCGACCCTCAAAATTATCCTCAATTTGAAGAAATGGTTGCTGCCTTGGTGGAGCGTCGTAAGGGTAAAATGTCTGAAGAAGATGCACGCAAGGTTTTGGTTGAAGATGTCAACTATTTTGGTGTTATGTTAGTATACCTGGGCTTGGTTGATGGAATGGTGTCAGGTGCGATTCACTCAACTGCTTCAACAGTTCGCCCAGCCCTACAAATTATCAAAACTCGTCCAAATGTAACGCGTACTTCAGGTGCCTTCCTCATGGTTCGTGGTACGGAACGTTACCTATTTGGAGACTGTGCTATCAACATCAATCCTGATGCAGAAGCCTTGGCTGAAATTGCCATCAACTCAGCAATCACAGCTAAGATGTTTGGCATCGAGCCTAAAATTGCTATGCTAAGCTATTCTACTAAAGGTTCAGGGTTTGGTGAAAGCGTTGATAAGGTTGTGGAAGCTACTAAAATTGCTCACGACTTGCGTCCTGACCTTGAAATCGATGGTGAGTTGCAATTTGATGCGGCCTTTGTTCCTGAAACTGCAGCTTTGAAAGCTCCTGGAAGTACAGTAGCTGGTCAAGCAAATGTCTTTATCTTCCCAGGTATCGAGGCAGGAAATATTGGTTACAAGATGGCCGAACGTCTTGGTGGTTTTGCGGCTGTAGGACCTGTTTTGCAAGGTTTGAACAAGCCAGTTAACGACCTTTCTCGTGGATGTAATGCAGATGATGTTTACAAGTTGACCCTCATCACAGCAGCTCAAGCAGTTCATCAATAAGATTTAGTCCTCTTTCCCTTGGAAAGAGGCTTTTTATACTCAATGAAAATCAAAGAGCAAACTAGGAAACTAGCCTCAGGCTGCTCAAAGCACTGCTTTGAGGTTGTAGATAAGACTGACGAAGTCAGCTCAAAACACTGTTTTGAGGTTGTGGATAGAACTGACGAAGTCAGTAACCATATCTACGGCAAGGCGACGTTGACGTGGTTTGAAGAGATTTTAGAAGAGTATTAATACTAGGAAAAGGACAGTTAGAGTCGTCTGTGTTATACTAGAGATATGTTAGATTTGAAAGAATACGGTATCGTCATGTGGCCGGAGGAGAAGATCATTTCTTTTCGTGAAAAACTTCTCGCTTGGTATGATGAAAACAAACGAGATTTACCTTGGAGAAGAAGTAAAAATCCTTATCATATCTGGGTATCTGAAATCATGCTCCAGCAGACTAGAGTTGACACAGTTATCCCTTACTACGAACGATTCTTGGACTGGTTTCCAACAGTGGAAAGTTTGGCAACGGCTCCTGAAGAGCGTTTGTTGAAGGCTTGGGAAGGTTTGGGTTATTATTCTCGAGTACGCAATATGCAGGCTGCGGCTCAGCAGATTATGACGGACTTTGGTGGCCAATTTCCAAACACATATGAAGGAATTTCCAGTTTGAAAGGAATTGGCCCTTACACTGCAGGAGCCATTTCTAGTATTGCTTTTAACTTGCCTGAGCCGGCTGTAGATGGCAATGTTATGAGGGTTTTGGCACGTCTGTTTGAAGTCAACCACGATATTGGGATTCCAAGTAATCGCAAAATTTTTCAAGTAATGATGGAAATCTTGATTGATCCGGATCGTCCTGGCGACTTTAACCAAGCTTTGATGGATTTAGGGTCTGATATTGAGGCTCCTGTAAATCCTAGGCCAGAAGAAAGCCCAGTTAAGGACTTTAGTGCGGCATATCAGAATGGAACCATGGACCGTTATCCAATCAAGGCTCCAAAGAAAAAGCCAGTTCCCATTTATCTAAAAGCACTATTGGTAAAAAATGCTCAGGGGCAATTTTTACTTGAAAAAAATGAAAGTGAAAAGTTGTTGGCAGGTTTTTGGCATTTTCCCTTGATAGAAGTAGATGACTTTTCGCAAGAGGAGCAGTTTGACCTCTTCCATCAGGTTGCAGAAGAAAGTGTGAATTTTGGACCCAGTCCAGAAGAGAGTTTCCAGCAGGACTATGACGTAGATGTTGATTGGCTTGATGTTTATTTTGAGACTGTCAAGCATGTTTTTAGCCATCGTAAATGGCATGTTCAAATTGTAGCAGGTCAGGTGACTGATTTCCATGATTTTTCAGATAGAGAGGTTCGCTGGCTTTCACCAGAAGAGTTTAAAAATTACCCACTTGCCAAACCCCAACAAAAAATCTGGCAGGCTTATGCACAAGCCAACTTAGACAGTAGCAAAGACTAGCTATTGTGTCTTCTTGCTATTTTTTTGGTATAATAGTAGAGAAAAAGGTGAACATATGAAAAAAATATTAATTGTAGATGATGAAAAACCAATCTCGGATATTATCAAGTTTAATATGACCAAGGAAGGTTACGAGGTTGTAACTGCTTTTAATGGTCGTGAAGCGCTAGAGCAATTTGAATCAGAGCAGCCAGATATTATTATTCTGGATTTGATGCTTCCAGAAATTGATGGTTTAGAAGTTGCGAAGACTATTCGCAAGACGAGTAGTGTGCCTATTATTATGCTGTCAGCTAAAGACAGTGAATTTGATAAGGTTATCGGTTTAGAGCTTGGGGCGGATGACTATGTAACCAAACCCTTCTCAAATCGTGAGTTGCAGGCGCGTGTCAAAGCTCTTCTTCGTCGTACGGACTTGGCTTCTGTAGATAATCAAGAATCAGATGAAAATAAAACTCAACCCTTGCAAATTGGGGACTTGGAGATTGTTCCAGATGCCTATGTTGCTAAGAAATACGGTGAAGAACTAGACTTAACTCACCGTGAATTTGAGCTTTTGTACCACTTGGCTTCTCATATCGGTCAAGTAATTACGCGTGAACACTTGCTTGAAACGGTATGGGGGTATGATTATTTCGGAGATGTTCGAACAGTTGACGTAACTATCAGACGTTTGCGTGAGAAGATTGAAGACACACCAAGTCGTCCGGAGTATATTCTAACACGTCGCGGTGTTGGTTATTATATGAGAAATAATGATTAAACTAATTAAAGACACAGTTTTAACCAGTGATTTTATCTTTATCCTCATTCTACTTGGCTTTATTTTAGTCGTGACCTTGCTTTTACTAGAAAATCGTCGGGATAATATTCGGTTGAAGCAAATCAATCAAAAGGTAAAAGACCTGATTGCAGGAGATTATTCTCAAGTATTGGATATGCAGGGAAGCTCTGAAATCACTAATATTACTAATAATCTCAATGATTTATCAGAAGTAATTCGGTTGACTCAAGAAAATCTGGAACAAGAGAGTAAAAGATTACACAGTATCCTCTCTTACATGACGGATGGAGTCCTTGCGACCAATCGTCGTGGTAAGATTACCATGATTAATGACATGGCTAAGAAACAGTTAGGTGTCCATAAAGAAGATGTTCTTAATAAAAGCATTCTAGAGTTGCTTAAGATTGAAGATGAGTATGAACTTCGTGATTTGATCACCCAAATTCCTGAGCTCATCATTGATTCCCAGGATACTAATGGTGAGTATCTGAGCCTTCGTGTTCGCTTTGCTTTGATTCGTCGAGAGTCTGGCTTTATTTCGGGTCTAGTTGCTGTTTTGCATGATACGACGGAGCAGGAGAAGGAGGAACGCGAGCGGAGACTCTTTGTTTCCAATGTTAGCCATGAGTTACGGACGCCCTTAACCAGTGTTAAATCTTATCTTGAAGCCTTGGATGAGGGAGCTTTGTGTGAAACCGTAGCACCAGACTTTATTAAGGTATCTCTAGACGAAACCAATCGTATGATGCGCATGGTAACTGACCTCCTTCATCTCTCTCGGATTGACAATGCGACCAGTCATCTGGATGTGGAACTGATTAACTTTACTGCCTTTATTACTTTTATCCTCAACCGTTTTGATCAGATAAGAGGGCAGGATGAAGAGAAGAAATACGAACTGGTGAGAGATTACCCAATTACCTCTGTCTGGATTGAAATTGATACAGATAAGATGACACAGGTCATTGATAATATTCTTAACAATGCCATCAAGTATTCACCAGATGGTGGGAAAATTACAGTGACCATGAAAACAACGGATGATCAGATGATTTTATCCATCTCAGACCAAGGCTTGGGTATTCCTAAGCAGGATTTACCACGTATTTTTGACCGTTTCTACCGTGTTGACCGTGCTAGAAGTCGTGCCCAAGGTGGAACAGGTTTGGGACTGTCTATTGCTAAAGAAATTATCAAACAACATAATGGTTTTATTTGGGCCAAGAGTGAATACGGCAAGGGATCAACTTTTACCATTGTGCTCCCTTATGATAAGGATGCAGTGAAAGAAGAAGTATGGGAGGATGAAGTAGAAGACTAGAATGAGTGAAACAGGCTTTAAATACAGTATTTTAGCGTCGGGTTCCAGTGGAAATTCCTTTTATCTGGAAACCCCAAAAAAGAAGCTTTTAGTGGATGCAGGCTTGTCTGGTAAAAAGATTACTAGCCTACTTGCTGAAATAAATCGCAAGCCAGAAGACTTGGACGCCATCTTGATTACCCATGAGCATTCAGACCATATCCATGGAGTGGGCGTTTTGGCTCGCAAGTATGGTATGGATCTTTATGCCAATGAAAAAACTTGGCAAGCTATGGAAAATAGCAAGTATCTTGGCAAGGTGGATTCTTCGCAAAAGCACATCTTTGAAATGGGCAAAACCAAAACTTTTGGAGATATCGACATCGAGAGTTTTGGTGTAAGCCATGATGCAGTCGCACCGCAGTTCTATCGCTTTATGAAAGATGATAAAAGTTTTGTCCTTTTGACAGATACAGGTTATGTCAGTGACCGTATGGCAGGGATTGTCGAAAATGCAGATGGATATCTTATCGAGTCTAACCATGATGTAGAGATTTTGCGAGCAGGATCTTATGCTTGGCGACTCAAACAACGAATCCTATCGGATCTCGGTCACCTTTCTAACGAAGATGGTGCTGAGGCCATGATTCGTACCTTGGGAAATCGCACTAAGAAAATCTACCTAGGACATTTGTCTAAGGAGAACAATATCAAGGAGCTGGCTCACATGACCATGGTCAACCAGTTAGCGCAAGCTGATCTGGGTGTCGGAGTAGACTTTAAGGTTTATGATACCTCACCAGATACAGCAACACCATTGACAGATATATAAAGGCTCTTTGTCAACTGTAGTGGGTTGAAGAAAAGCTAAGATCGAGAAAGGACGAAATTCGTCCTTTCTTTTTTGATG
>CAJNCE010000019.1:0-26994 GCA_905221185.1 bacterium
TATCAAAAAAGAAAGGACGAATTTCGTCCTTTCTCGATCTTAGCTTTTCTTCAACCCACTACAGTTGACAAAGAGCCAAAAAAGAAAACTTCAGACCAATCACAAAAGGTGAATATCTGAAGTTTTCTTTTATTTATAGGTTAGTACCATAAAGGTTAATAGTAAAACGAATAAGGCCAAACTCACCAATAAGGTGAGCACCTTTACCAAGGTGTTGCTCTGCCAGTAGCTTGGTTTACCAATATTACTAGTGGCATCCATGGAAAAGAGTTGATTTTGACGGGGTTGTATGGTTACCAATACAATCAAAGCAAGAGATAGGACAATAGCTAAAACAATCAGTATTTCAATCATAGGCCTACCTCAAAATTCCCAACAAAGTAAAGAGTAAACCAATCAGAATCATCAAACCTAGTAAGAGTGAAAAAGTCTTACTAATCTTTTCCCCTCGGGTTTCTTTTTCCTTCTTGATGGGTTTTTGTTTCAACTCTTCCATGCGACCTTCAACGTCTTTGTAAAATAAATCTTCCTCTGACATGTTAGCCTCCTAAAACAGTTTGCATGGTTTCCTGATATCGTACCAAGTCAACATAATTTGCATGTTGGCCTTGCTTTCCAAGTGCCTGACGCATTTGATCAACATCTGAAAGAGACAACTTAATGGTCTCAACCAAAGCAGTAACTTCACTACTTTCAAATAGATGTTCAGGAGCGATATAGAGTCTATTGTGCACTGTCTGATTAAATCCAAGAATCAAGAGATTGTGCTCAAAGGCCTGACGCACTGCCTGTAGCAACTCATTACTGTGGTTTATATCCAAGTAAATATCCGACAGTTGATAGAGCTCCTGAATCTTCTGTGGACTAGCATTCTGATAAAGGACCACATTAGGATAGCGAAGCATATCTAAGAGCTTAGAAGACATCTCTGTCACCGCTGCGATACGGAAAGTGACATCAGGCAAGGCTTCTACAATCGCTTCTACTTGCTCAATCTGATCTGAATTAGTCAAGATTAAGGCGTCTCGTCTTAGGAAATTATCACGTTTGAACTGGTAATGATAACCCAAGTGCACAAACTGATCATGGTATTTTTCGTCAGTCAACTCTAAAGCGCGCTCATAAGTCGCCTTGTTAGGAATGATAATCTTCTTAGTACGCACATTATCACTTTCCAAAATCAACTGCATATTGCCTGGAATGGCATCATAGAGAGGTTCCTGCCAAACCAAGACATCTGAGCCAGACTTATCTGGATGATGGAAAGAAACCAAGAAAGGAGTTGCTAGAGTATTAAAGATAAGCTGGCTTGTATCTATTTCCAAATCTTGCAAAAAGAAGGTGATAAATTCAACCTTATTTGCAAAGTAACGCATGGACTGACCAGGCAAAGTCAACAAGATATCGCCCGTCACATGGTTTTCAAGTAAAACTTGTTGATCATTGACATCTTGGTAAACTGTCATAATCGGCTCACTATCTGCGCTATAGGTGGTTGTAGCAAAGCAAGCACCATAGCGATTATAATGGTCAACCTGGCGTACTCGACCTTCTAAATCTTTCCAATCTACCTGTTTAACCAAGCGAGCCTGCAAACCATCTGCATAATGAATGATAGCCCTCTCCTGTGTCATATCCTCAATACGAGCAGACTGATTATTTCCTGAAATTTCCCAAAAAGCTGGAACAGGGACTTGGTTAAAATAGAGAGGTTTTCCATCCTCGTAGCCTAGATAATAGGTAAAAGGAGAAACCAGACCATCAGGCAGAAAACCATCTGCATCGATGACCACTCCAAGTTGAGAAAGACCAGTAGCCACTAGACTTTCATGTAAATCTCGACTTTCTTGACTGTAACGATCATAAAGTTCAATCATGGAGCACCTCCTCTACTGTTTTCTTCCACTTCTCTAAAATTTCTTCGGTTAAGAAGCCTTCTGCAATCTGGTAAGAATGGGCCCGCATAGCTTCCAAACGATTTTCTTGATACAGTTGACAAATCTTAGCTGCGTAAGCTTGCTTAATTTGGTCTTCTACGTGGTCTGATGAACTTGGAATCAAATAACCATTTTTCCCATCTTCTATAAAGGTCTGATTGCCATAAGGTACATCAAAACCGATTAGTGGTAGACCTGAACCAATAGCTTCCATCAAGGTCAAACCAAATCCTTCACTGGTAGAAGCCGTCAAATAGACCTCATACTGGCTATAAATCTGCGAAAGTTCCGCATGCCCCTTGAGCTGGATATAATCCTCAGCCTGATGATTTGCAATAATGTCTCTAAGCAGAGAATCCTCTCCACCGCTACCATAAATATCAAAGGTTAATTCAGGGATTTCCTTATGAGCCTCAATGACCGCCTTGACCAACCAGTCGATATGTTTTTCTTTGGCAAGACGTGAAGCCGTAATCAATGAAAAGGGCTTACGTCCTTGACTTGACTCAGTTAATGCATCAATACTTCCTACAGGAATAGTAACAATCTTTGGTTGATGCTGAGTGTATTTGGCAAATTGCTCTTGCAGAACTTCTCTCTGTCTATCAGTGGATACAATAAAGAAATCAACCTTATCTGCATTGGTAAACTGATAGTCGTAATAGTTATTCCAAAGGATATAATCCTCGTTTGTAGCATTTTCACTATAATGCTCCGCATGAACAACTACCGCCAGATGAGCCGCCTGTACTTCCTCAAAAACAACCTGTCCAATGCCTGTCTCTCTATCAAGAATGACCAAATCAGACTTATTCAAATTCAATGATTTCATAAAGGCACGCATAAAGGCTTGCTTCCCATAAAAAATCTTATCCTTGAAACGATAAACTTCTTCCTTCCCTTGATTCATCAAGATATCATAGGCTGGAGTTCCGTCTTCATTATAGAAAGTTCTTTGGTATAGGACTGCAACATTGTCCTTGGGAGCAAAGTATTCGCTACAATAACGCGTATAAGAAAAGTAATCCTTACGAATCAGTTTTCCTTTAAAAACATACTCTGCATGTTGAACCAAGTCCTTGTTCTCATCCACCAAATAACAGGTGATAAACTTATCTTGGTCAGAAAAGAAGACACGTAAAACCTTGCCATTTTTTTCTCTGTGACTTTCTTCACCACCAAAGTAAGCCAAGACATCATCCACTGTCACGCTAGTCGGCGCAATCTTGATATCTGTGAAATGATTATAAAGCCAGATAACTTGATCATCATCAAAACCAATATTGTCTGTTAAGTGCTGAATATTATCGGCTAAAATCATATCTGTAAAGATAAACTTAGAGGAAAGATTTAATTTCCGAAAAACACCAGCACGATAGGCTTGTGCGTATTCAACACCGCTACTAGCCCATCCAAGTCCTAAATTTATATTGTAAATTGTCATATTTTCCTCTTTTTATGGGAAATGAGTCATAATCTCACCCTTAGGAGTGACTTCAACCAAGCCCATCAGGAGATTACGAACCATATCCGCATGAATCTGTTCTTTCATAGTTTCAAAGCCTGCATAGGCTTCTTGATAGTACTCTACGATTGGATTTTTCTGACTATTAGATTGACCACCGATAGCCATTGTTAATTGCTGAAGATAATCTACCTGCTCAACCCAATTGTCATCAACGGCTTTAAGCAGCGAGAGGCGTAAAAACTGTTCATACAAGCCATGTTGCTCAAGCAATTCTTTCTTTTCAGAAAGTTCTTTATCAATCACCTGCTTCATAAAGCTACGAACTGCAGTTTTGTCAGTCACATCTATATAATCTGGAACTTCTTTAATATGAAAACTAATATTGGTCACAATAAAGTGAAAGAGCAACTCTCGACTTTCATAATTTGAAGCGGTCACTTGATCAATGTAACTAGCAATAATTCCCTCAACAACATCCTCTAAGTCACGAGAACCATCTATTAGACGGTTTCTTTCTTTATAGACCATATCCCGTTGAATATTCATACTCTCAGCATATTCTAGTGTCTGACGACGCGCCGAACATCCAGCACTATCACTAGCATGTTGAGCCTTTTCGACTAGTTTCCGGTATTTACGACCTTTCAATACTTCCGGTTGAGTCATATCTTGAACCTGATAGTCTTTGTACTTTTTATGCACCCAAGATGGACCAAATTTCTTGATAACATCGTCCTCTAAAGATACAAAGAACTTACTCATCCCAGGATCTCCCTGACGGCCAGAACGGCCACGAATTTGTAGGTCGATTCGTTGACTTTCCATCCGTTCCGTTCCAATGACAATCAAGCCCCCGAGCTCTGCGACTCCTTTACCAAGCTTGATATCCGTACCCCGTCCTGCCATAGAGGTAGCCACTGTCACAGCCCCCATCTGACCTGACTCTGAGATGATTTGAGCCTCACGCGCAGCATTATTAGCATTTAGGACATTATGGGCAATTCCTTCACGTAATAAAAGAGATGAGTAAAGATGGGACATCTCAACTGATCCGACAAAAACGAGCAAAGGATTCCCCTTAGCATGGTATTCTTTGATATACTCCAAAGAAGCATACACTTTTTCAGGTAAAGTGACGTAGAGATTATCTGGATAGTCAATCCGTTTTCTAGGACGATTGGTTGGAATGCGCACTACAGACATATTGTAAGTTTCAAGAAGCTCTTTTTCTGCAACTTTACCTGTTCCCGTCATTCCAGACACCTTATTAAACATCTTAAAAAGACTCTGATAGGTGATAGAAGCCATAGCTCGTGTTTCTGGAGACAATTTGACATGTTCCTTGGCTTCAATGGCCTGATGGAGACCTCCCTGCAGTTTGGTCATTTCCATTAGACGCCCCGTCCCCTTATCCACTAATACCATTTCATTACCACGAATAACATAGTCCTTGTCTTTTGTATAGAGCTTGTGGGCTCGAAGTGCATAGACCAAATGACGAGCAAAGGTTGCATTCTCCTCATTATAAAAATGTTCAATCCCTAAAAAGCTTTCAGCAGCTTTAGCACCTTTAGTGGTCAACCAAACTTCATCTTTTTCCTCTTTAAAAATGTAATCCTCACCTTCAACCAAGGTCGTTACAAGCGTGTCAATAATACCGTAGTGATTGGACTGAACACGAGGTGCCCCAGCAATAATAAGAGGCGTCTGTGCGCTATCCAATAAGATATCATCAACCTCATCAATAATAACATAATCAAAGGGTCGTAAAAATTTCCCTTCATCATTTGAGGCAAGATTATCATTTAAATAATCAAAACCTAAGTTACTATTAGTTGTATAAATAATATCTGATGCGTAAATAACTTTTTTCTCTTTTGGGGTAAATTCTTTTTGAGGATCATCTGTAAAAGGAACTCCAATTGTCAATCCTAAGAAACGGTATACTTGTCCCATCTCCTCAGCATCGCGTTTAGCTAGATAATCATTAGTAGTAATCAGCATGGTACCTTTACCTGTCAAGGCATTGAGATAAACAGGCATAGTGGCCGTCAAGGTTTTCCCCTCACCAGTATTCATCTCAGCAACATTTCCCTGATGAATAATGATTCCACCCATGACTTGGACATCATAAGGGAACATTCCCAATACGCGTCTATCCGCTTCACGAACAACTGCAAAAGCTTCTACCAATAGGTCATCGAGAGTTGCCCCATCAGCAAGACGTTGGCGAAATTCCACTGTTTTTGCAGCTAGTTCCTGATCTGATAGAGATTCCATCTTTCCTTTAAGAGCATTAATCTTTTTTAAAATCTTTTTAACTTTTCTAAGTTGAAAATCTTGATAAAAACCTTTAAACACGATTCATCTCCTTAATAGAAAAAGAATAGAAATCTAAGGACTCAAAGCCAGCACTTAGAAGGGAAACTTGATAAGTATAGGTATCATCAGGATAGGTAAAATCAAAGACTTTCATTTTTTCAATTTTCTCTTCAATCACATCCCCATATCTATCAAAAAAGACAATCTTTATATAGACTCCATTTGTAGGATGACATTCAAAATCCATACATAATTGATAATCCTGTTTTCTTTTAAGTAAGGGAAGACTGGGTTGAGTTCTAAAGGCTTGATAGTTCACATTGGAAAACCATGTTTTTAAGATTTCTCCTGATGGCACCAAGGGATTATATAGACTAATATGTTTATCTTCGTAATATGTCACCTTACTACCATACATAAATGTTCCCTTTACCTCTCCCCAAGTGATATTTTCTCTTTGATTGATAATCATTTGTCACCTCTTCCAAACTCTGATCCCAATACCATACTATAAAAATGCAAAAACCAAGCCACATTTGTAGCAGTATCATCATTGTGTCGACCAGATGTTCCCTTGGAAAGAATTTTTGCACCAGTATTACACAGATACGTTACTAATTGTTCATAGGCATGGCTATCCATTTCCTCATCTTTCATATAAGATAGACCAAAAGTTGTTTTTGAAAAATCAGCTTGTTTAAAGACTTTCCAAAAACGTTGATCTAATTCCAACATATGGTCAGATGTCACTCCATTTGTATGATGGATTAACACATCAAATGCCAAATTGGAGACAGCTGGTGCATCTAAGCGACCTCTACGAGCAATTGTTCCAAGATTAGCCAGAGGTTTTCCCACAATAACAGCCCTAGGTTCAAAGAAAGCACCATAATAAAGAGCTGGGAAAGTTCCCATGGAAAGACCAGATAAAATCAAATCTTTATGAGTAAGGCCTAAATACTGTAGATAATAACGAATAGTATCTTTTATCTTCTCTTCTAGCTCCTCGCTACCAAGGTAAAAGGCTCCACCCTCCAAACGAGGATCAGAAAACAAAAGGAAAGGACAGCCTAAATTTTTCATCATAAAATATCCTTCAAATCCCTCGGCAGGACGATACCCAGCAAAGTAGACCGCCAAAGGTGGTTTGAAATCACCTGGATGAAAGAAGTAGTTAATTTCGTCACGAATTTTGTCATGTAAAATGTTTCCTCCGAGGAAAAATTTACCAAACTGTCTGCGACTCCAACGTTGGTGCAAATTCCCTAGCGTCAAGCTTCCGCAACCACGAGCTTCGATTGATACAGACAAAAAGATATCAATCTCTTCGTTATCTACCACTATAGCCCTTTTTAATTCACTTTCATTATAGATTTTTTCTTCAAAAAAATCATCAACACCACCAGACCATATCTTACTGATAACAAAACGAAATTCACAGTTTCCTTGCTTTTCAAATTCCAACCATAATTCTATTGGGAAGTTTTTATAAACTATAAAATTATCTGGCCAGTAAGCTATTTGTTGAAAATCATCTCCAAAATTCCCTTCCAAACTGACATAATCGAGTCCCTGATAAGAGATAGCCCCTCGAAAACTTGAACGAATTTGTATCGTTGATGGAAATAGTTTATCACCGTACCCCCCACCAAAGAGAGAGGTTGACAAATCATTCACTAATTGCTGAGGATCTGAGAAGTCTATAGCTTGAGCACACCGTTTCTTTAATAAATCAAGAACAGATGAATTTACCATCTCAAAATTTTGATTATAAAAAAGAGTATAAGGTTCAATATGATGAATAAAAGGCAGTAAATCTGCCAAGTACTGACCATCCTCTATCAAGATAATATGGAAACTAGTAATAGATTCCATTTCCATCATTTTACGAAGAGCTAGCGGTGAGTTGGGACAGAAATAGTACCAATCCATATTTTTAGGAATATCGTAATGATGAGCCCAATTATCAATCCCTATCTGTAGGATTTTATAGTCCTTTGACATTAGTAACCTCCTCAATCCAGTGATGCAATTTATCTAAGAAACGTTGGCCAGTATGTTCCTTGATTTTATCAATAGAGTAAATCAAGGCCTGGTTCCATTCTTTCAATCTATCTATATAGTAATGTGCAGCCGTTGAAAATTCTGCCACATCTGAAAGTAAATAGCCATTTTTCAAATGTTCTACATAAACGGTTTCAACTCGATTAATCTGAGGAATTCCCGCACTAATACCCGCTATTTGAGTATAGAGATGAGGTTGTTTATTAAGATCCACAATCAAACGAACAAACTCTAATGTCTTAATCAAATCCAACTCATCATTCATATTGACAAATTGAAAACGTAGTTCCTGCTCTTGATTTTCTTCTAAAGGATTTTCCGCATCTCCATAGTCTATTCCTTTTTCTAAACTATCAGTCTGAATTTTCTCTTGAATAATTTCATGAACAAGAGCCTCCACATCATCCATCTGTTCCTGACTAGCAGAGAAAGCACCGAAAATGATTTCTGTATTTTTAGTTTCTGAAATAAATAACAAAACTTGAGTCAATGTTTCCCTATCAATTTCTTCGTTGAAATCAAGTTGATAGTAAATGATCGACTCTTTTCTTGTTTGACTTCGCCCCAGACGTAAACGTGTATCAAAAGGAGAGAGATGGTAAAATTTATTAGAAAGTTCAGGATATAGTTCCTGCAAAAGTTGTAAACTATCCTCTCTATCCACTAACACTAAACTAGCTCGATCAACCGATACTGATAACTCTCTAAAGGTATTCTGTGAATTACGATTGATAAAGAGACTCAAAATTTTAGGATTAGTACTTGGAATATGATCAAAGATAAACTGATCATGGTAAGGATGCGACGGAATGATAAAAATATCCTGCTTTTCCTGATTTTTTTTCAAATAGTTATCAAAAAATTCTGCTACCAAATGCTCCATATTTCGATAGTTAAGCAATTTAAATCGATAGGCAAAAATCGGATTGATCTCTATTCTACCTTCCTCTTGAATATATTCCCTAAATCGCCAAATTCCTTTAGGATCCAGATAGTCCTGATACATAGCTTGTTCATCTTCAAAATAGATTACACTAGATACAAATCCTCTGTCGTCCATGATATAGCGCTTGCTAATCTGACCATTTGGATCAAAATACCGAATGTCACTAATAAAACCCTCTACACCATGCTCTATCTGAGCATATTTCTTACCTTTTTTTTGCACGATAATCGCAAAGGGACTATACAGAAATTGGCAATCACTATCCCACTCTATATCTCTAATGTGAAGAACCTGAGTATGCAGCCCATAGAAATCTTGCATATCATCAAAAACAGAGTAGACATCTGTCTCTAAAACACCATGTCTATGTAAAAAATAACGTAAGTGTGGTTGATAAGCTAATACTAATAAGCGAGACGATAGGCCTTGTCTTTGAAAAAGACGAATTTGATTAAAGGTATCATCAAATTCAAAGCGAAATTGTGAATGGTACCAAGGAATTATATCCGCATGCCACTTACGCTCTGAACCATACCAAGCTGGAATAAAATAATACATGACACCCTCCTAAATCAATGGTTTATAAGTTTCGTTTAATCTCAGAACTTTCACTTCATCTCTAACTGTAAAAATCATACCTCCGAACATCATAAACAAACCAGGAATCATTGCCACTCTAAGTAGTTTCTCATCAACTAATACAAATAGCAGAGGCCCTCCAGCCATTACTACATTAAATACAGCACCAATAAGAGAAAACCTAAAAACCAATCGATTGATGAAACGACTCGTTTCTTCACCCGGATAGACTCCATAAATATATTCTCCTGATTTTTTCATTCGATCTGAAATTTGTTCCCCACTCATATTTATAAAAGCAAAGGCTATACTAAAAATAAAAAGAATAATCATATACATATAAATCCACAATGGTTTACCCATTGTATACTGAGATGAAATTTCAGTGAAAAGTAGATTTTCCGGAAAAATCGTCTGTAACAACAACAACATATAAGTCGGTAAACTCAAAAAAGTCATTACATACATAAAAGGCATTCCTCCAGCGGGATTGAGCATGATTTCAAAATAGGAATATCTCTTAAAACGGTTATGTAGACCAATCTTATGAACTGCTATACGATAACGAGCACGATAAAGCAGAGCTACCAGATAAGTAAAGACAATCCCCATAATAATCAAACCGATTAAAACAAAAAGAGGTATGGGAACAGTTCGAAACGTTTCAATCAAATCTTGAGGAATGTTTAAAACCATTCCAATCAATAAAATAATCATAGAACCCCCGATACCTACAGTTGCATTGATGTCTGATAACCACACCAAGAAAAAAGCACCCGCTATCAACAGGCAGGTATTGAGGACGATAACTAACATTTTAGGCACATTGGACTGAATTGGGAGATTTAACGAAATAGCTAATGCCTGAATCAAAGCAATAAACAAGGTTAAGTACATCTGCCTTCTATTTTGTATTTCAATAGCTCCAGATACCAGATTTAATTTTTTTGAAAAAGAAAGCATCTGCCATAAAATCATCGAAGACATCCAGGGAGATAATCCTACTGAAAACAAGGATAAACTTCTCAAATTTCCACCTGTCATTGCTGTAGAAAAAGCCAAGTAAGCAGCAGTTCCTCCTAAAAATTCCCTATTATTCATATCTACAAAAGGAAGGGTCAACCTACTTCCTAATATAAATATGAATACAAAAAATAATGTTGCTAGTCCTTTTTTTACTGTGATAGATGAAAAAATACTTTTCATGTTTGGTCCTACTCTCTAAAACTCGTTTCTAGTCTATTTCTACTGAGTAATTTATAATCATTATACTATCAGGTATTCTATGATTTTTTTATTAATTTTTACGTTACTATTATAACAAAAAAAGCAGAAAAAATCTGCTTCTTACTCCCTTAGGGGAAATAGTGGAGGAAAGATACTTTAGTGAATCAAATAACCTCTTTTTCTTACATTATCAATTCATTGAACACATTTGATTTTTTAATCATTATCTATAAGTTCCAATATTTCTGTATATCTTCTAAAAATTTCAGTATCTTGTAGACCAGCTTCTTTTGCTTCTTCCCATCCCTTTCTTATGTATCCTAAAGTGTTTTCCTTTTCATCAAAACTATTCCATCCCTTTATGGTATAGATAGCCAAACGTTCTAATACATACTCTAACTTATCTATTAAGAGCTTTTCAGTTACTGTATTAATAATGCTTCCTTCCCTACCTATCCTATACATATATAAAGGCTTGTTAATATAAGTACTGCGAGATGATTTCGCAAATAATTTATAATTTGTTCGACCGTCTTCTATAAGTTTACCTTTTGGAAACTGAATATTATCAAATAAGCTTCGACTAAAAAGAATTCCCCAACTCGTCATAAAAGAATAATCACGTCGTTCCAACAAAGGGAGCCGATTAATTAACTCTTTCCCTTCATATGTTTCCTCATAATAGTCATCCCATACATGAACTAAATAATAGTTTTCTTTAACGTCAAATTGTGTATAGTTTGAAACAACGATTTCAGAATCATTTTTTAAAGCAGCTTGATACATATCATCAATATATGTTAGTTCAACCCAATCATCTGAATCTATAAAGGTTAGGTACTTACCATTTGATCTTTCAATACCATAATTTCGTGCATCAGATAGTCCTCCATTTTCCTTTTCAAAATAGTGAAATCTGCTATCTCTAGCAACATATTCTTGGCAAATCTCTCCAGATGAATCTGGTGAACCATCATTTATCAATAAAACTTCTATATTTGAATAGGTTTGATTTTCAATACTATCCAAACACATTCGAAGATAGTTCTCGACATTATAGATTGGAACTATAATACTAACTAATTCTGACATTTTCACTTCTTTTCTGTAATTCTAATTAGTTCTATACTATTTAACTTTCATCCACTAATGATAATATTTCCGTATATCTCCTAAAAATTTCAGTATCCTGCAATCCATTTTCTTTTGCTTGTTGATATCGTAATCTCAAACATCCCATGACATTATTCTTTTCATCTGAATAATTCCATCCCTTTATAGTATAAATTGCTAATCTTTCTAACAAGCATTCTAAAACATCTGTTAAAAGTTTCTCATTAACACCACTTCCGATGCTTTCTATTCCTTCTCGATGGTAGTAGATTTCTTTATGAATATATGCAACTTTGTTTGATCTAAAAAACAATTTATAATTTGTTCGAGAGTCTTCTATCACTTTACCTTTAGGAAATCTAATATTATTAAACAATTCCTTCTTAAACAAAATTCCCCAACTAGTTATATATACATATCCGTTTAATTCCAACGATGGAAGTTCCAATACCAGTTCTTCTCCAGTATACGTTTTCTCATAGTAATCGTCCCAAATATGAACATAATAATTTCTATCACTCTCATTATAGATGGTATAGTGTGAAACAACAGTATCTGCATCATTTCGAATAGCTGCTTGATATAAATCTTCCACATAAGTTAAACTCAACCAATCATCCGAATCAACAAAGGTTAGATACCTACCATTTGATCTTTCAATACCATAATTTCGTGCATCAGATAGTCCTCCATTTTCCTTTTCAAAATATCGGAATCTACTATCTCTAGCAACATATTCTTGGCAAATCTCTCCAGATGAATCTGGTGAGCCATCATTTATCAGCAAAACTTCTATATTTGAATAGGTTTGATGTTCAATACTATCCAAACACATTCGAAGATAGTTCTCGACATTATAAACAGGAACTATAATACTGACTAGTTCTCCACCATTTTCTACTTCAATCTCTTTAACTTCATCTGACAAAAATGGATATTGTCCTTGTTCAGCCAATTCTAACTTTTCACGTACTTCCTTTGCCTCATCAATATAATCATGTTCTTCTAATTGCCCTAATAATCTCTGTAACACATAGCGATACATATTAAAGGAAAGATTAATATCAATCCCTTCTAAATCTTTAGTTGATTTTATTCGTTCTTCCAAAGCATCAATATAATCAAGATAATCTATAGAAAATACACTTGACAAACTTTCATTATTATCACGGTAAACATATGAATCTCCGTTAAAGGCATATATGCTTTCCGCATTCAAATATAATTTCCACATGATAAACTGATTTTCTGCATATCGCCCCAAAGGAAAGCGTAACTCCTTAAATAGTGTTCGCTTAAATAATTTACCACAAGCTGTTGAAAAATTAAAAAACTGAATATCAAGCATAGAATCTAAAAATTGAATGGCCTGAGTACTTGTCAATGCCACCAATGAATCTCTTTTAAAGTGGTCTTTATAGAAATAAAAATCAGAACCATCAAAACGACTATAGCCTCCTATCATAATATCTGCATCACTTAAGGTAGTAGCTATATAAAGTTTTTCAAGATGGTCTTCAAAGAGAAAATCATCCGCATCGAGAAATGTAACATAGTCTCCATGAGCTAAATCCAATCCAGAATTTCGCGCATCAGATACACCTCCATTTTCTTTTTCAAAATATTTGAAACGGCTATCTAATCTTGCATACTCTTGACAAATAACCCCCGAATTATCCGTTGATCCATCATTTACTAGAAGCACTTCAAAATTTGAAAATGTCTGTCCCAAAACGCTATCCAAACATTGTCGAAGGTAAGTTTCTACATTATATACTGGTATTACGATGCTTACCTGAGTTTCTCTCATATTATTCCCTCTCACTATCTAGTTCTCATCCTGAGAAATCAATAATAAATTTTCCTTAATATGGCGATATGTTTCTGTATCTTCCATACCCCAAATCATTCTCATGTTATATTCCGTAATTTTCAAAAAAGTTATGTAACGATCAAAATGCTTCGTCACATCATATCCCATAATAGATAAAAGAGCTAAACGTTCTGCTATATGATTTAGTTGAGCAGTGACTAAAGGATAAATCTTGCTCTTAGTTATTCCAGAGTCATTTTCTCTGTAAATATAAGTGTCTTTGTGAGCATATACAATTTTGTCTACTTGAGTGTAAATTTTATAGATTAATGCAACATCTTCACCTATAACACCTTTGGGGAAGCGTAAAAATGAAAATACACTCCTCTTGTACAATTTTCCCCATATAGTAGAAAACGACAAATCATTTCTTTCAAGAATAGCTAAATTATCTAATAATTCTTCTGAACTATAATTTTTTTCATAGTACTCTCCAAATGTATGAAGATAGAAAGTAGCAGTAGAGGTCTGATAATTAGCATAGTTTACGATAGAGATGTCTACATTATTGCTTACTAATGCAGTATAAAGAACATTCAGATGCATTTTATCTAAAAAATCATCCGAATCAACGAAAGTAAGGTATTCTCCCTGCGCCTGTTCAATTCCATAATTTCGAGCATCCGAAAGACCACCATTTTCTTTTTCAAAATAACGAATACGTGAATCTTTTTCAGCGTATTCTTGACAAATGAGGCCTGAGCTATCTGTCGAACCATCATTTATCAGAATAACTTCATAATTACTAAAAGTCTGCTCTAAAATGCTATCTAAACATTGCTTAAGATACTCTTCAACATTATAAACCGGCACAATAACACTGATTAATTGATTTTCCATCTTTCACTCTCTTTTATTTTTTTAAAAATAGGTAATCCCCATTCTCAGCATGTTCCAACTTTTCGCGCACTGTTGCTTCTTCTTGAACAAATTCTGTTCCCTCTAACATGGATAAATTCCTTTTTAAAGCAAATTTATACTGATTAAATGCCATTTCCATCGGATAATCTAGTCCTGACATCTCCATTAAGGTTTTAATACGTTCCTCAATCGCTTCAATAAAATCTAAGTGAGATAAATTATAATTTTGCGTCAATCCCTTGTAATTCACCCTATAGGCATAGACATCTGACTGATAACGAACAATCACTTTACTTGCAAGATATAATTTCCACATGATAAATTGATCTTCTGCATATTTTCCTTTAGGAAAACGGATTGTATCAAACAAATTCTTTTTAAATAACTTACCCCATACAGCCGAATAGCGAAGGAATGGGTAATCTTCCATACTATCCATACCTTCAATAGCCTCTTTTGCTGATATACGAGATAACATTTCTCCATCCTTATCTGGATTGTACAAATAAAACATTCCTTCTTTAAAGTGACAAAATGATCCTACTACCATATCAGCATTCGTCAAAACACTAGCATAGTACAAGTTTTCAATAGTTTTTTCAAACATAAAGTCGTCTGGATCACAGAAAAAGATATAATCTCCACTAGCACAATCCAAACCCACATTACGTGCATCCGACTGTCCACCATTTTCCTTATCAATATAGATAAAACGCGGATCATCTTTTGTTAACTCTTTTGCAATCTTTATACTGTCATCTGGACTACCATCATTCACAATAATAACTTCTAAATTCCTATAGGTCTGCGATAAAATATTATGAATACAATGTTCTATATATGCTTCAACATTATAGACAGGGATTACAATCGATATTAATGGAAAATCCATATATTTACACCTTTCTACTTAGACAAATCTACAACAATTTGACTATTATAGTCTTCATCCTCTACAAATTCAATTCCCTGGTCAAAATTAAATTCTGCTGTATGTTTATGTTTTAGTTGTACCTTTGTCACTGCCCCCATTTTCATCCATTCATACTCTGGATCAATATGGCCAAGATCTAAGGCACGATACCCTAATTGAGATAAGCGATAAGCCAATATTTTAGCCGTCGGCCCAAGCATAAGTAAAATTATTCGTCCTGGTGCATGATCTAGAATGGCTTGTTGAATAGCATCCACTTTAGAAAAAGCGTGGTGAGAAGGGCAAATAATGCGTTTTATGGAGAGAACATTGTTAAATAAGTCATTACCAACTCCTGATCGCGTAGTTGCTCCCTCAACAATGAGTATATCTTTATGCTCAAATAAAGATTTGATTTTTTCAAATTGAGTAATAGCATGACTCTTATCTTTATTATCAATGTAGGGTCTTGAAATCCAGGTTGAACCATATCTTTTGGCCTGACAAGTCTCTTGGAAAAATCTGCCATGATCATCCAAAACTTGTTTCCAAAATTTTTCTGAATCTTCATTTTGGAGAAAACTTCCCTTAAATATCTCAAAAATTTCTGGTAAACAAATTAATACTTTATTTTCTGTATCATCTGCATGTAACAATATTTCTCTCATTTCTTGAGCTAAATCTTCTTGATACTCCTGATATGCGATACTATTTCCATTTATCAAGTTGAACTCACCATCTCCAAATCGAACCAAGGATTTCTCCGTTTTCAAAAGCTCATCCAAGGTTTCATCTATGGACATGACTGAAATATCAAATAAATCTTCTTGTTTAAATTCTTGATTAAATCTATCTACTCCAACTTCAGAAAGTAAACGAATAGCATCATCAAGCTTTTCAATTTCTTTTCTCAGAAATAAATACTGAGCTATCTTTCCCTTATGAGTAGCATAGAATGAAAAAATAGGTTTCTTCAGCTGGCTTATACGTGTTAAAATAGCTTCATCTATGTCCCCATAATTAACATTCAGATAGGCATCTACATCCTTAAATAATTCTTCTAAGGTAGCTGTAGTACACTCTGGATGCAAATAGACATTATCTAACTGTCCTAAACCATTCAGATATGAACCTACTGGAGTGTAAGTAGCTATATGGAAGCGATGTTCTGGAAAGGTAGTTACTAAATGTTCAATTCCTTCAAATTGTTCTGTTCCTGTTAATGTAAAGAAATCCAATCCTTGCTTTTCTTTTTGTAAAGAAAATTCACCTAGATGATGGGCTAATACCTGAGAAAGCTCTAA
Source organism: bacterium (assembly GCA_905221185.1). Lineage (GTDB taxonomy): Bacteria > Bacillota > Bacilli > Lactobacillales > Streptococcaceae > Streptococcus. The sequence goes on from CAJNCE010000019.1 coordinate 16,608, forward strand.
ATTATAAAACTCCCACCATTTTTCACGAAATCTGTAAGAAACTGAACTATTCCATGGTTTTCTATTAGTTGTATAATGAATCACAAGTGGTTCATCCTCTAGATTAAAATGTTCTGTCCAATGATTATAAAAAGCAACCAAATCATAACCTACTTGAACATTAAACCGCTTATCCAACTCCAACCAATTATCCTGAAAAACAGAGTTCAATATCGTTTGATCTCCGTTAAAATGTTCCAATTCCCAATGTTCGCTTTTCTTACCTTCAGATAACTCTAAACATTGATCCGAAACAGATAAATTCTCCCATTGTAGATTATCAATAAGCATGACACCGGTATTAAAACTACCATCCACATCACGTACAGCAGCTACTGGAAAGCCTTTTAAATCTGTTAAGAAAAAAGAGGTTAAGCTACCATTAACAATAACATCTGTATCTAGATAAAGCACTCTCTCCCTATCAATAAGGCGAGGAATAAAATACTTAGCATAGGCAATCGGACTAATGTGATTTTGGGTTCTCCACTCAGCTGAAATCAATCCCATATCAAAGGGAATATTGTAAATTTCCCCTCCCAAATTTCTCACTATACGTCTCATTTTTCTAAACCAGTCTGGCATAATACCTTGATTAATGATATAAAAATCGACTGATTTATTGTGATACATGATGGATTTCATGGTCACAGTCAATTGTTCTGTATAAGCTTGATCAGCAATCAAAACGATTGCAATTCTATCTGATGTCATTTCTCCTCCGAAATCCCATGATTGATACTATCCTGCACTCAAGTCTACAACAACCTGACTCAAATATGCTTCATCATCTGCTAATTCTATTTCTGTATCTAGATTAAACTCTGCAGTATGCTTGTTGTGTAATAAAACCTTATTTTCAGCCCCCATCTGCATCCACTCATACTCAGAATCGACATGTCCGATATCAATTGCCTGCATACCCTTAATAGCAAGTTCATAGGCTAAAACCTTAGCTGTAGGACCTAGCATTAACAAAACTAAACGTCCATCAGCATGATTCATGATTGCTTCCATTATCTCATTCTTCTTATCATAGGCATGTCGAGATGGGCAAATAATTCGCTTAATGCTCTTAGCTCCATCAAATAAATCATTTCCGACCCCAGATCTAGAAGCATAGCCTTCTACGATAAGGATGTCTCTTCCTTCCCATAGTTTTTTCAACTTTTCAAATTGAGATTTTGCTTTTGATTTATCTAAAAAATCAATATAAGGTCTGGAAATAAAAGTTGAGCCGTACCAAGAATTTTTACAATACTCTAGATAAAATTCCTCATAATCCTCTAAATATTGTCTCCAAAATGCTAAGGCATCTGGAACAAAAGAGAAACGATTTTTTAACCCCTCTTGTAAACCAATAACTAATGTAGGACTACTTTCTTGATTAAAAATAAATTTCAATTCTTCTGCAAGTTTAGGATCAGATTTCTGATAATTAATAGATTGTCCTAGCATGATTGCAGCCTCGCCATCACCAAAGCGAGCTATTGAAGATTGATGTTCCAGAATATAATCCAGCGTTTCATCTATGGTCTGCACTTCAAAATCAAATGGTTTATTGGGCAATTGTTTTGTTTCAGCATAATTCCTAATTGCAGCTACCATAGCATCAACGTTTTTGATAGAAAAGAGATACTGTCCTTTTTCTCCATTTTGTGTTTTATAAAAGGCAAAACTAGGAATATTTTTTTCTACTAAACCATTAAATACACCATCTACTTCCCCACCATAGTTGATATCCAAATATAAATCCGTCTTATCTAATAGTTTGTCAATCTTTTCTGAATCTGAGGCCGGATATAGATAGACATTTTCTTTCTCGGCCAAATTTGTCAAACGTGGTCCCATAAGAGTTCTAGCAGCAATGCTAAAATCACACTCAGGAAGTTGTTCTACTAGGTATTCAATTTGTTCCAAATCCTGACTATTTGTAACTGTCAATAGTCGAATACCTTGTGATGTTTGATTGTTACGAATTCCTAATTCAAAAACTGCTTGCAATAAGAACTGTTTTGCATAAAAACCTTGACTTAGTAAAAAGGAAAAATAACGTACTCTACTACACATTTGAAGATAGGTTTCTTCTGATAGTTGTTCCACCAAATGGCTTGCTTTCTCTAAGTCATCAACTACAAAGCCCAATCCTTGCTCTACTATAAAGTCCGAGTTAGACAAGGTAGCAGGAATAATGACAGGAATGCCTGCGGCTAAATAAGTACTCAACTTATAAGAAACATTCATACTGTAATAATCTATATTTTGTTCCTCATTTTGATGTGTAGTCCAAACCAGTCCAAATCCACCTTTTGATAACTCTAAGAGCATTTCTTCATCAGTCTTCCAGCCCGCAATATGAACTTGATTTGATAAAGAAAGTTGTTCTTCATTTGAAAATACAGTTAGCGGAACTGTCCCCTCCCAGGTTTTTAATTCTGGGAAACGGCTTAAGTTTCCTGCAAAATAGATTTCTTTTTTAAATATAGGTTCATGTAAGTCCAAATCATGAGGATGATCCCACATTCTTTGAAAAATGATTTTTTTAACATTCAAGCCATTTTGAAGCAGTTTCTCTTTCATAGCTTCTGATGGTAAAATGATGCTATCCGCCATGTTGTAAAGATTGATATAATCCTGCATCAGAAATCCATTTGCTTTAAACATTAGAGGAATCACATCATGGACAAATACTATGATTTTCACATTGAGAAGTTTCAACTTACTTAAAAACTCTCTTTCAAACTCTAGACCATTCCAAGTAGGTGTTTGAAAAATGACCACATCTCCCATTGAAACACTTGCTAGAATCCCGTCTAATCTTCTACTTCTCTCTTCTACAGTTTCAGCTGATGCATGGTAAAAATAAATCCCTAACTCTCTAAATCCTAGTTGAGTGGAAATTTTTTGGACAGCATTTTGAGCAATGGTTGCTGTACTTTCTCTAGCCATTCCATATAAATTGGTAATATGGATTTTCATATTTCTAATTGATTCCTTTCGTTGTGTTTAAGGTGCAACAACAAATTTAAATTTCTAGGTGTCATTGCTTAATAAAGGATAATAAACCACGACTGTAGTCATAAAAATTTATAATAGAATAAAAAAATAATTAAACTAGTATTTTTTAAAATTTCTTCCTCATGATTTTCTGTATTTCAATATACAATTATCAATAATTGAAAGCATTTTGACTTATATAAATGATTTAGATGTATGACCAAAATAAACTTTTCCTCTGTTCACTCACTCTACTCAGCTACCTTAAATAAAAACAATATCTCCTCAATCCATCTATAAGTTTCATCTGATTCTTGGTTACTATTTTTTAATTCCTCTAGACTAATTTCTAAGTGAATAAGCAAATTCTCTATATAACCTCGTATATTTCTACCATTAGTAGCTAAAATAGAAATAAAACTTAACCGTTGTTGGATATCACTATACTTGTTCTTCGCATCAATATGTTTCAAACTAGCATTTCCATACTTCCTATAATTATAAGTATCTTTGTTTACATATACAATTTTATCAGAAATTAGATATAATTTATACCAAAATTCCATATCTTCACATAAAGAGGTATACTCATTAAACCTAATTATTCCCAAAGCCTTTTTTGATATTATTTTCCCAAACGTTATGCCATAAGATTGGTCATACCGCTCTAAAACAGGTAATTCCTCAATCAACTGATATTGTTCAAAAATTCGTTTTTCATATCCTCTCTGATATGAATGGACATAATAACAATTATCATCCATATTGAATTGTTTATAAGTAGAGATAGCTATATCTGCTTGCTCTTCTATCAAAGCTCTATACAGTACTTCTAAATATTCAGAATCCACCCAATCATCCGAATCAATAAAAGTGATATATTGCCCTTTTGAACATTCAATACCGAAGTTACGTGCTGAAGAAACTCCACCATTTTCCTTTTCAAAATAACTGAAACGAGAATCTTTAGAAACATACTCTCTACAAATATCAGCAGAGTTATCTGGCGAACCATCATTTATTAGTAAACACTCAAAATTTTGATATGTTTGAGCAACAATACTATCCAAGCATTGTCTCAAATAATTTTCTACATTGTAGATTGGAATTACAATGCTGATTAATTCATTTTCCAACATTTTATGATTCACTTCTCCCTTCTAGCAAAAACATAACCTCATGAAGCCACCTTACAGTCTCAGATGCATCATATACAGGTAACTCCTTTAGTTTCTCAACTCGATATTTAATTACAGATAAACAACTATTTACATATTTTGATATATCTATACCTCTAATCGCAAGAAATGCTATAAAATTCAATCGCTGTTGAATATCACTACGAATTTTTTCTGCTCCAAAGTGTCTATCAATATTATCGACACGATAAATATAACTATCTCTATTGACATATACAACTTTGTTAGAAATAAGATATAGTTTTAACCAATATTCCATATCTTCCCCAAGAGTTGTCATTTCATTAAAAGCAATATTATCTGATAGATCTTTGCGAACTAATTTCCCACACACAAAACCATACGAATGGTCAAATGTGTTTAAATCTATAAATTCATCAATTAATTCTTGATTTGTAAATACTCTTTTTTCATATCCCCTCTGAGAAGAATGAAAATACCAACAATTATCCCCCATATGAAACCTTTTATAAGTAGATACTGATATATCTGCATTCTCATCTATAAGTGCATTATAAAGAACTTCTAAATAATCAGAATCTACCCAATCATCCGAATCAATAAAAGTGATATACTCTCCTTTAGAATGTTCAATTCCCAGATTTCGTGCAGAGGATACCCCACCATTTTCCTTTTCAAAATAGAGAAAACGAGAGTCTTTAGAAACATACTCTCTACAAATATCCGCTGAATGATCAGGTGAACCATCATTTATTAATAAACACTCGAAATTTTGATAAGTCTGCCCCATAATACTATCTAAACATTGGCGTAAATAATTTTCAACATTATAAATTGGGACTATAATACTAATTAATTCATTCATTACCTGTACCGCTACTCTCCTAAAAACTACTGAATGACCTTTACCTTTTTCTCTGGGTCTTCTAAAGAAAATATACGACTTCTATTAGTCTTAAAAGTGAAAAATTTTAAATTTCTATTTAGAAGCAGATAGACCGGGGAATCGTCTCTAACTTATCACGATAATTATTATTTACTCCTAAAAATTGATTTTTCATTTGATTACCCTATAAATTTCTAAGTGTTTCTTGATACATGTGTAAGGCATTTGAATTTTCTATCTCTACCTTTTCCTTCCCGTTTATCCTATATTGAATGAAGGATTTCAGATTTGAAATATATGGTGATGCATCAATCCCTCTCACTATGAGATAAGGCAACCGTCCTACTCGAATCTCTATATCATCCATCAACTGTCTCTCTGTCAAAGCTTTTCCTAACATTGACTCTGAATGTACTCTATAATTATAGAGTGCCTTATGAATATATAAGCAACTAGACATGGTTAAATACAATTTAAAACTGCACTCGAAATCTTCTCCAAATTTCCGTTGCTCATTAAATAATATCTCATCAAATAAGGAACGTTTAAATAGTTTTCCCCAAGAAACTGTGTAAGAACCATCATAATTTTCAAGGTTTGGCAGCTGAGTTAGCAATTCCTGACTAGTCCATATTTTTTCATAATAATCCTGATCCCAAATGTGAAAATAAAAACAATCTTCATCCATATCAAATTTATTATAAGATGAAATGACAAAATCTGTATTATATTCCTTTATTTTTGAATACAATACTTCTAAATAATCCAATTCAATCCAATCATCCGAATCAATAAAAGTAATAAATTGTCCTTTTGATTGTTTAATTCCCAAATTACGCGCTGATGCGAGACCGCCGTTTGCTTTCTCAAAATAATGGAAACGAGCATCTTTATCAACATATTCTTTACAGATATCTGCTGAATTATCTGGAGATCCATCATTTATTAGCAAACATTCGAAATGTTCATACGTCTGATCTAGAATACTATCCAAACACTGCCGTAAATAATTTTCTACATTGTAAATCGGTACGATGATACTGATTAATTCATTCCTCATATATTTATCACCTTAAATATTTATTTTTCTTAATTACGCTCTCTTATAATAAGATTTCTATCTTGATAAACCACACTGTTTGCCGGAACATCATTGCGTATGAGACAGCCTGCTCCGATAATGGTATTATCCCCAATCGTCACTCCTTTTAAAATCGTGACATTACTTCCTATCCAGCAATCTCTTCCAACTCTTATTGGCGCTGTGGTCCACTGCCATTTTTCTATCTTTTCAGCAGTATAAACATGGTCGTGGTCGTAAAAACGAACTCCTTCCCCCATCATGGTACCTGCCCCAATTTCAATTCTTTCCATACAGTTAAAACTACAAGAGTTATTGATAAAGACACCATTATGCAGTATTAACTTACCAGAAGAAACATGGAAATTTTCAAAATTTCTACAAATGACATTTCTTCCCACAATTAGACTAGCTTTACTATCAATTTGAAATACATTCCAATTTCCATCTTGGATGATATTTTCTTGATAATTGATGCCTACTCTGACTTCACTCAGATACTCTCTCACTCTAGAAACCAATTTATCTGGTGTACTTGATAGAAAAACTTCCTGACCCTGATTTCCATGGACTGTATTGTCAAAAGCAAAGACCATTTTACCAGCCTGCACAAATTTAGAAACAATAGAATCAACTTCTTGAAAATGATTGATATCTAATAGGATGTCGCACATACTCGCTAGAAAATCAATTTGCTGATCAGTTGTAACTGTCATGAGACGGACATTATACCTAGACTCCAGTACTTTTATCTTTTCAGAAAACTGTACAGGAGCTGCAATATGAAAACAAATATCTGGTAAGTTTTCTAAAATATATTCTAATTGTTCAATCTGATCACTTACAGTTAAGATTAGTGCATCACCTTGCACAGTGTTTTTTCTCATCTATTTAACTCTCTTATTCTCTCTATCATATCTGAAACTTGATCAATCTGATATATCTCTTGATTCGCTTCATACGATTTAGTATTTTCAAAGGCTAAAATTGGTTTACTTTGGGAAATAAATTGTTCTAATATCTCTACTTCCTTCTCACCATAGTTGATATCTAAAAGTACTTGACTCGTCTCTACCAATTCTCTATCCAATTCCTCTAAAGATACTGTTCCAGAATAGACAGTAACGTTTGGATACACAACAAGTCTAGAAAGATTCTCACCAACGATTACTCTTGCTGCAATCTTAAATTGCACTTCTGGTAAAGCCACTATTAGTGTTTCCAACTGCTCAATTTGATCTGAAGCTGTATAAATCAAACAAGAAAATGGAACTTTTAGAGGATAAAGATGCAATTTTTTAAGAGAATGTAAATGATAATTTTTTCCCAACTCTGTCCATTCCATATCATGGTAATACCACCAAACATCACGATAGGTTTGTTCAGCGTGTGTATGCCAAGGCTTTCTCTCTGATAAATAGTGGATAATTCCTGGATATTCCTGCCCATCTGGAAAATTATAGTTTGCGAAACGTTCATGAATGACAATATGATTATTATCAAAATCTAGTTCTAGCCATTTATTTTCAAAAAGCATATTTAAAATACTTTGATCAGCCTGATCCACTTTATCATGCCATTCATTGGTTAAGTCAATCAACTTTTGAGTTATATGCTCTTGCTTCCAAAGAGCATTATTAACCAAGAGAACACCTGCATTAAAGATTTCTCGACCGAAATAGGCTCTGCCTCCAAAATCTCGAACAGCAGCCAAAGGATAGTCCTGTAAATCTGTAGCAAACAAGTCATCTAGATTTTTCGTTACCACTAAATCGCAGTCCAAATAAAGAGCTTTATCTTCTTTCACGAAGTCAGCTACAAAATAACGCAAAAAAACAGTGTAACTAATATCAGTTTTATATCGCAAAATTTGCTCAGATGTAACCCTGCAATTAATAATTTCTGAATCAAACTTTTCTAATCGTTTATTTAATTGTTTCAACCATTCATTAGGAAAATCACTATTAATTAGATAGAAACGAATGGAACGATTGTGATAGCAAATGGACTTAATCGTCGTCATGACCTGCTCGACATAGGCATAATTTGCTGCTAGTACAATGGCTTTCTTTTCCCTTTGTTCCTGTCTTGATAACTGATTTAAAAGAGTTCTTTTCATTTCAAACTCTTTATACGTTGCTGTATCGGATAAACCACTAGCTTGACCGTTCGCGAGACTGACCTCCAACATCTGACGATAAACCGCTAAGTGTTTCTCCAGGGGATAACCCATATTAGCTAGTAGAGTGATACGTTCAGACATAGCATCAACCAGGGCGTGCATCCACTTCTCTGTCCAAATTCTGGAACTACTTCCTTCTCTTTGACAATAGGCATATAGTCCTTTATTCAAATAAATAGTCTTCTCAGCAAGTAAGTAAATCTTTTGATTGAGATAACCATCTTCTCCTAGCTTACCTATATCAAAACGTAAGTTCTTAATCAAATCTGCCTTATAAAGTTTTCCCCAAACAGATATCAAAGCGAAACTCTTCATTTCTTGAGAATCATATAAATTTTCAAAGATAGAAACATTGTCATACACTTTCTCATAATAGGAATCTCCAAATATATGAAAGTAGTACATTCCCTCAGTTTCATTAAAAGAATAATAATTTCCAACCGCAATATCAGCCTGATACTCCGTTATTTTTTTATATAGAGTTTCTACATAATCTACTTCAACCCAATCATCCGAATCAACAAAGGTCACATAAGATCCTGTCATTCGATCTAATCCCATATTTCTGGCTTCCGATTGACCACCATTTTCTTTTTCAATATAGACAATTCGATTATCTTTTTGCGCATACTCTTGACAAATTTCGCCCGAATTATCTGTAGAACCATCATTGATTACAATAATTTCAAGATTTTTATAAGTTTGATTAATTAAACTATCCAAACATTTATCTAGGTAATGTTCAACATTATAAACTGGTACAATTACCGTAATTTTTTTATTCATGGATTATTCTCCTTTCCTACTATTATAACATTTTTTATGCTATTTTCCCCGTTTCCCTTAACTTTTAAAACATCAAAAATCCCTTGGATGAGTTTTCATCCAAGGGATTCTTCATAAATCGAAATAATAATACTTTCTATGTATTTTTAATACGATTATTCTTCATCATCACGTTTACGGCGTTTCGCAAACAGACCCAAACCAGTCACAGCTGCCAAAGCTCCAAGGAGTACAGATGATTTGGAAGCTTCTGTACCTGTATTTGGCAATTGCTGTCTTGACTTACCTGCTGATTCTGATGCTGTTTCAGAAGATACTGTGTCTATTGATGCAGATGCACTTGTTGACTCAGACTCAGAGGCTGGTGTGCTTGTACTTGTTGAAATAGACATAGATACCGATGTTGAGACTGACGTGCTTAGACTTGCTGACTGCGAAGCACTATCACTCAAACTAAAGTCTGGTTTATCAGTACTATCCGGATCTGACATACTTGTTGAAGTCGATTGACTTGCTGACGTGCTTGCACTTGTTGACGCTGAGGTAGATACAGAAGTGCTAATCGAATCAGAAACAATCACACTAGCAATATCAAGAGCACTCTTAGAATAGATTTCAGGCGATCCTTTACTTGTAACTACTGACGCTACCGCACTTGTTGACGCTGAGGTAGACGCTACGGCACTTGTTGAGGCTGAGGTAGATGCTACCGCACTTGTGCTTGCTGATGTTGATGCTACCGCACTTGTTGATGCTGAGGTTGATGCTACCGCACTTGTGCTTGCTGAGGTAGACGCTACCGCGCTTGTACTTGCTGACGTAGACGCTACCGCGCTTGTACTTGCTGAGGTTGATGCTACTGCGCTTGTACTTGCTGACGTTGACGCTACTGCGCTTGTTGAGGCTGAGGTAGACGCTACAGCGCTTGTTGAGGCTGACGTAGACGCTACTGCACTTGTTGATGCTGAGGTAGATGCTACCGCGCTTGTTGACGCTGATGTTGATGCTACCGCACTTGTGCTTGCTGACGTAGACGCTACTGCGCTTGTGCTTGCTGAGGTTGATGCTACCGCGCTTGTTGAGGCTGAGGTAGACGCTACTGCACTTGTTGACGCTGACGTAGACGCTACCGCGCTTGTGCTTGCTGAGGTAGACGCTACGGCGCTAGTACTTGCTGAGGTTGATGCTACGGCGCTTGTTGAGGCTGACGTAGACGCTACAGCACTTGTTGACGCTGAGGTAGACGCTACTGCACT
>CAJNCE010000020.1:0-22230 GCA_905221185.1 bacterium
GAAAAGGCGGTGTCTTAACCCCTTGACCAACGGACCAGAGTTGTTATTTTCAACTCTTACTATTATACCGACTTTTTATTTTTTGTCAACATCTTTTTCTAATTTTTTTCATTTTTTTTGCATGACTTCCTAGTGTGTACGGAGTTCAAATTCTTTAAACACAATACGTAAGTCTCTTAATACTTTTTGACGCCCTCGGAAACGTTCATTTCTTAAGACGCATTCTAACTCTTCTTTTTGCTCTTTAGTTTGTTTGTTTCTATAATCTCTTAGTGTTTCATGAAAGAGATAATAGTCATCTAGCCAGAGTCCTCCCTCACTTATACGATGACTTATCTCACCCACTTCTTCATAAACCTCTTTATCATATCTTCGCTTCTGGCTTTCTTGTTTACGGAGATAGTCTAGAATCCGATTCCGGAACTTAGTTTTGAAATATTTCCTTAAACGAGGGATATCTTCTACCAAACCTTCTTCTCTACTGATCAATTCATGTAGGCATATCATTCCCTCTTGATCCCAATCTGATAGCTCCCATAAATGAAGGTAATATTCATTTCTACACTTATATACAATACCCTGCACTTCTTCATACAATTTTTTAAGCATAAGCTTCCCCCTCTCTAAATACAGTCTAACAGATTCAGAAACACTTTTGGCACATTTCATCCATTCTGCACCCTTTAGCTCCCCAACTGCACAAAAAAGAGAGGCCTTGCCTCTCTTTGGGTTATAATTCTGCGATTTGGTTTAGGTTTACTTCTGCAACTGTGTCATTACCAAACATAGAGATAATCATTTTCACTTTGTTATTATCAATTTCTGTAATCTTACCAGTGTAGTCTGCAAAAGCACCATCAATAATACGTACGGTTTGGCCAACCTCAACATCGAAATCAAATTCTTGAACAGTTTGTCCCATAGATACCAAAATGTCACGAATTTCTTGTTCCAATAATGGAGTTGGTTTTGATCTGTTCCCGTGTGATCCGACAAATCCAGTTACATTTGGTGTGTTTCGAACGACAAACCAAGCTTCATCTGTCATGACCATCTCTACAAGAACATAACCTGGAAAGCGATTTTCTTCTACTTCTTTTCTCTTTCCATTTTTTTCAACTTGCACAGTTTGTGTTGGAATTTCAACGCGTAGAATATTATCCAACATATTGTAGGTTTGTGCACGTTGTAATAGATTTTCTTTTACCTTATTTTCATAACCAGAATAAGTTTGTAAAACAAACCACCCTTTATCAAAACTATCCATGATATTTCCTTTCATAAATAGAAGATCTCTAGAGTAAATAACTCCACTAACCTTCTAAAAAATGTTAATAAATCGAATCAAACCTGAAACAATCAACTGGTCAAAAATGTAAATAATTACTACAAAGAAAGCAGTGTATTCCATGATAGAACGAAAATCTCTCCAGCTTTCCTTGCGAGTTGGCCATGTTGTGTCTTTAAGAAGTCTAAAAATATCTCCAATAAAACGCATCGCTCTCTCCTATCTCGTTTCTCTGTGTGTAGTGTACTTGCCACAATGCTTACAAAATTTATTTACTTCTAGTCGTGTAGGCTTGGGGTTTCCACTGATCTTGATTGAATAGTTTCTCGAACCACAAACCGCACAAGCTAGGCTTGCTTTTTTTAGTGCCATAACGCCTCCATCTTATCTATTATAACAAGAAAGCTAGGCTTTGACAAGCATCTTAGCGAAATAGATTGACTACCGAATCCCATATTGTTTGAGCTTTTTCCTTAATCTTAGCATCCGAGATAGCCCGACTAGCCTCATCTACTAGACTTTGCGCACGTCCTCGAATATCAGACAAATTATCATCTGTCTGGCTATTATCATTGGTTTGTACTTGTCTTTTTGTGTTAGCTGGTGCAATTCCATTTTGCTTATAAGCATTTTCAACTGTAAAGGTGCTTCCTGGTGTATAAGGTAAAATGGTATTTGCAATATTCCTAAAGACATGAGCTGCACCATTTGAAGTAGATCCTGCTAGATAGTGATTTTCATCAGTGGTCGGAAAACCAAGCCAGTGACTAATCACTATATCTGGAGTATAACCAATTACCCACTGATCACTTGTGTATTCAGGATTAAAAACAGCTTCAGTTGTCCCAGTTTTCCCTGCCATGACATAGTCTGCAGGCGATGAGCTAATACCCGTTCCATTGGTGAATGTCCCCAACATCATACTGGTCATCTTGTCAGCTACAGACTTATCAATCACCCGTTTTTGTGAATTTTTATGGCTTGCAATAACCTGCCCACTAGCATTTTCAATTCGACTAATAAAATGAGCTTCAGGCATTAAACCTTCATTTGCAAAGGCAGCGTATGCTTGAGCCATTTGAAGAGGGTTGGTTTCAACACCGCTTCCCAAGGCGACACCAAGAACACGGTCGACTTTTTCCATGTTGAGCCCAAATTTTTCTCCTGACTCAAAAGCCTTATCTACACCCAAATCATTAACAGTAGCAACAGCCGGTAGATTAAGCGATTCTGCCAAGGCTTGATACATGGGAACTTCTCGACTCTTTTTGATTCCTGCATAGTTATCTACCTTATAGCTGTCATACTGCATGGTATGGTTATCCAACTGCTTGTTCAAAGCCCAACCTGCCTCAACTGCTGGCGTATAAACAACTAAAGGCTTAATTGTAGAACCGGGACTACGTTTCGATTGGGTTGCATAGTTGAAATTACGGAATCCAGTTTTATCATTGTCAGCAACTTGCCCGACAACCCCACGAACTCCTCCTGTTTTCGGTTCGAGAGCTACACTTCCTGATTGGGCGAATGTTCCATCTTCTGCCCTCGGAAATAGTGAGGTGTTTTCATAGACAACCTGCATATTTGCTTGGTAGTTTTGGTCCAGCTCTGTGTAAATGCGGTAGCCATTATTTACGATTTCTTCCTCGGTTAGATTATACTTAGAAACAGCTTCATTAACCACCGCGTCAAAATAAGAGGGGTAACGGTAATCTGAAATATTTCCTTCATACTTATCTTGCAATTGCGAAGTCATATCAACTCCTGCAGCTTCGGTTTCTTGATTTTTATCAATATAACCCGCTGCAACCATATTTTGCAAAACAGTATCGCGACGATTGGTAGAATCCTCTATAGAATTCAAAGGATTATACAGTTCTGGACCCTTGAGCATCCCTGCCAAAGTCGCAGCTTGATCCAGACTCACTTCTGATGCAGAAACTCCAAAGTATTTCTTACTCGCATCTTCTACACCCCACACACCATTTCCAAAATAGGCGTTATTAAGATACATGGTTAGGATCTGATCCTTACTATATTTTTTTGTTAATTCTAAGGCTAGAAAAAATTCTTTTGCTTTTCTCTCAACGGTTTGATCCTGTGACAAATAGGCGTTTTTGGCCAGCTGTTGGGTAATAGTAGAACCACCACCTGAACGTCCTGCAGTGACAATAGCCAAGAAGAAACGGCCATAGTTAATCCCGTCGTTTTTGTAGAAAGAACGATCTTCTGTCGCAATAACAGCATTCTGTAAGTTTTTACTGATGTCAGTCAGTTCAACGTAGGTTCCCTTTTGGCCAGACAAGGCACCTGCCTCTTTTTCTTCACGGTCAAAAATAAGAGTTCGAGTTTTCAAGGCATTTTGCAAATCGTTAACATTGGTTGACTTGGCTACAGCAAACAAATAGGTTCCAACTAGTAAGCCTGCGCTCAACCCCAGTATAATAACAATCTTTGTTAGATGATAGCGACGCCAGAATTTTCGAATTGGACCCACTTGAGCTAATTTTTTTCGATCACTACGAGAGCGACGTAAGCTAGTCGAATCAGAATCCTCTCGTTCACTTGTTTCTTTTTTAAAAAGAGAAAGAAATTTCTCGAATAATTTATCTAATTTCATGCGTTTATTTTATCATCTTCATCATAGGAACTCAAGAATTTAGCTATTTCCTATCCAAATAGGGCTTTTTTTGTTACAATATCTGTATGAAATTCACATTTACATTACCCGCCTCTTTGCCTCAAATGACAGTAAAGCAATTACTAGAGGAGCAACTCCTCATCCCTAGAAAAATCCGGCATTTTTTGAGAATCAAGAAACATATTTTGATAAACCAAGAAGAAGTTCACTGGAACGAGATGGTGAATCCTGGAGATGTTTGCCAGTTGACTTTTGACGAGGAAGATTATCCCACAAAGGAAATCCTTTGGGGAAATCCAGACCTAGTTCAGGAAGCTTATCAAGACCAACACTTGATTATTGTAAACAAACCTGAGGGGATGAAAACACACGGTAACCAACCAAACGAAATCGCTCTTCTTAACCATGTCAGTGCCTACGTTGGCCAGACCTGTTATGTCGTTCATCGTTTGGACATGGAAACCAGCGGCTTAGTCCTCTTTGCTAAAAATCCTTTTATCCTACCCATTCTCAACCGCTTATTAGAGAAAAAAGAGATTTCTCGAGAATATTGGGCACTTGTTGACGGAAATATCAGCAGCAAAGAGTTTGTTTTCAGGGATAAAATCGGACGTGATCGTCATGATCGTAGAAAAAGAATAGTTGATGCAAAAAATGGCCAATATGCTGAAACGCATGTAAGCAGATTAAAGCAATTTCCAAACAAAACTTCCTTGGTTCGTTGCAAACTAAAGACAGGGCGAACCCATCAAATCCGTGTGCATCTTTCTCATCATAACTTTCCAATCCTGGGCGACCCTCTCTATAATACTCAATCAAAAACGGGAAGACTCATGCTCCACGCCTTTCGACTTTCCTTTACTCATCCACTCACCTTAGAAAAATTGAGTTTTACTGCCCTCTCGAACACTTTTGAAACAGAATTAAAAAAGAATGGATGATTGTGTCATCCATTTTTCCATATAAGAAAAGCAAGACCAAGGGCCTTGCTTTTTATCAACTCAAGAATTATTTAGCGATTTTTGCGAAGTATTCAAGAGTACGAACAAGTTGTGCAGTGTATGACATTTCGTTGTCGTACCATGATACAACTTTAACCAATTGTTTACCGTCAACGTCAAGAACTTTAGTTTGAGTTGCGTCAAACAATGAACCGTAAGACATACCTACGATATCTGAAGATACGATTGGATCTTCTGTGTAACCGTATGATTCGTTTGAAGCTGCTTTCATAGCTGCGTTCACTTCATCAACAGTAACGTTCTTTTCAAGAACTGCTACCAATTCAGTAACTGATCCAGTTGGAGTTGGAACGCGTTGTGCAGATCCGTCAAGTTTACCGTTCAATTCTGGGATTACAAGACCGATAGCTTTTGCAGCACCAGTTGAGTTAGGAACGATGTTTGCAGCACCAGCGCGAGCACGGCGAAGGTCACCACCACGGTGTGGTCCGTCAAGGATCATTTGGTCACCAGTGTAAGCGTGGATAGTAGTCATCAATCCTTCTACAACACCAAAGTTGTCTTGAAGAGCTTTAGCCATTGGAGCCAAACAGTTTGTAGTACATGAAGCACCTGAGATAACTGTTTCAGTACCGTCAAGAACGTCATGGTTAGTGTTGAATACAACTGTTTTAACGTCGTTTCCACCAGGAGCAGTGATAACAACTTTCTTAGCACCACCAGCGTGCAAGTGTTTTTCAGCAGCTGCTTTCTTAGCAAAGAAACCAGTAGCTTCAAGAACGATTTCTACACCGTCGTTAGCCCAGTCGATTTGTTCTGGATCACGTTCAGCAGAAACTTTGATGAATTTACCGTTAACTTCAAATCCACCTTCTTTAACTTCAACAGTACCGTCGAAACGACCTTGAGTTGTGTCGTATTTCAACAAGTGTGCAAGCATAACTGGATCTGTAAGGTCGTTGATACGAGTAACTTCAACACCTTCTACGTTTTGGATACGACGGAAAGCAAGACGACCGATACGTCCGAAACCGTTAATACCAACTTTAACTACCATTAGTGATTTCCTCCTTATGAAAATCATGAAATTTTTATTGTGAAAAGAGTAACTTGAATCACTACAAATCACCTTTCAACAAACCTATTATATAACTATTTAAGTTTAATTGCAAGTACGGGCATTGTTTTTCTATGTTAGTTTCTTTTTCAGGCTATAAATCAAGAACTTCCTTACTATTCATATCGTAGCGATTCTACAGGATCCATTTTACTAATTTTACGTGCTGGGAAGTAGGCTGAGACATAACCAAGTAATAGAGCAAAAGCTAGAGTTCCTAAAATAGATAGAAGATTTAATTCAAAAACCTTCGTGATGGATGGGTAAAAGTGATTTACAACCGCATTCGCCAAACTTCCCACCCCTTGTGCAACCAAAAATGCCAGCAGCAAGGCGATTCCTACAATCCAAATAGCCTCGTAAATAAAAATTCCTTTGACATCGCGATTTTGATAACCAACTGCCTTCATGACACCTATTTCCTTAGAACGTTGCATGATATTGATGTAAATAATGATACCAATCATGACCGCTGCTACGACAATAGCTTGTGATGAAAGCACAATCAACAATCCCTGAATGACACGAATAAAAGTAATCACAATATCAAGAACCTTCTGTTGAGAAAGAACGGTATACTTCTTATTTTTCTGCAATTCTTCTGTTACCGTTTTTGTCTGTGACGGATCTTTGAGTTCCAAGATAAAATAAGATACAGCTTTTGTAAAGCCAGCCTCTTTCAAAATCGTTTCCATTTGATTAGAAGGCATGAAACTGTTGCTGTCCTCCATGTCATCTTCGTCATTAATCACACGCACAATCTTTGTTTGAAATTGAGCAGTTTTGCTAGCTTCAGCAGCATTTTCTACAATGCTTGCTGAGACTGATTTGCCAATAATATCACTAGCCGTCAGATTTTTTCCTGTCTGTTCATTCCAACTTTTTAGTAAACTGCTTGGAATCGTCAAGCCCTGTTCATTTGCATTAGTATAGAGAGAACCAGCTAATACTTTGTCCGCCTCATTACTACTAACAGAAATACTTGTATCCTCATAGAGACTCACTACTTGAGCATAAGAAGGCATCGTTTGACTCAGATCCATTTCTTGCCCATCTATAGTAATATTTGACATGGTCATCCCAAAAGGACTCTCCAAATATTTAATAGCTTCTTTCCCAACTGTATCCATGATATAGTTCTTATCATCTTGGTTCAAAAATCCTCGTCCAGCATTTTCTGTGTTTAAAGCAATCTGAACTTGAGAAGGAATTTGACCTCCATTTGTATTTTCATCAATCATCGAAATCAAAGCATTTCCCAAGCCGAAAGAAATTAAGACTCCTACAAAACCGATTGAGGTTGCTAGCGCAATCAATAAGTTACGCCACTTTCTTTCCATAAAGTTATTTAAAGAAAGTTTGAATTTGTTTTTCAATGATAATCCTTTATTTTTTGACTTCTTCAACGACTTCACCATCCTTCATTTTGATAATCACATCTGCATATTCAGCAACCTCTGGATTATGGGTTACAATCAATATTGTTTTCCCTGTCTGGGCTAAATTTTTAAATACTTCCAATACCATTTCTTGGGATTGAGAATCCAGCGAACCCGTTGGCTCATCTGCTACAATCATATCAGGCTGATTTACCAAGGCACGCGCTATTGCCACGCGTTGTTTTTGCCCGCCAGAAAGCTGTTTAACATTTTTAGCCATAAAAGGCTCCATTCCTAAGCTACTTAATTGCTCCTTTGCAATCATTGTCATCTCCCTGTCAGATAAATCTTTGACATAGAGAGGTAGCTTGACATTGTCCAAGACAGATTGATGAGGAATAAGGTTAAAGTTTTGAAACACAAATCCAATCTTGTTTTTACGAAATTGAGTTAGTTCAATCTCTGATAAGTCACGAAGGGATTCCCCTTTAAATTCTAAAACTCCTTCATATTGTCTGTCTAGACCACTGATGATGTTTAGCAAGCTAGTTTTGCCACAGCCTGACGGCCCGTAAATCGCTGTAATTTTACCTTTTGCAATCTGCAGGTTTATATTCTTTAAAGCCTGTTCTTGATGTTTATCGTCCAAAGTATAAAACTTTGAAATATTTCTAATGGATAAAATGGACATTCTTTCCCCCTTATTTAAAACTGTTATCGTCATACACCGTACTGATAGAAAATTCTTCAAGTTGCATCAGCACCGATTGACCCTATGGGCCTACTAGCTTAGAATTTTCTCTATATTGAATAGTTTGCTTCTGGATGTATATCAAGTAAAATTCATTGTAACAAAAAAGCGACATTTCCCCAATGACAGAAATGTCACTCCTATAAAGCATTTAACAATACCTTTCTAAGTCTTCGCTCCATTCATTATCTAAACTAACGATTAACTTCTCATTGCCAAACATCCTCGCCATCATTTTTGCTTCTTCATACTTTTGTTTGGCTGTATCATAATCCATCTGAATATAATATTTCCATTCTACCATCAAGACAATCGGTTGCTTTTGGAAATCGCGTGTTTTCTGCCCTATTTTATTTAAGGTCTCGACTGCCCTCTTAAAATAATGAAGCAACCCCATAATCTCTATACAAGTTAAAGAAGCTAACAAGGAGTCTCTAAGTAAGTTCAAACAATCGAACTCTATCTTATCAACCTGAGAACTTAATTTGTCATGAAAATAAAGAATAGTTTCATGCTCAGACTTTTTTATCTCACCCTCGTTTAAACCATCCATTAACTGACAAAGAAAATACAGTCTCAATTTCAACAATTCCTCAGCCCTATATACATCTCTGGATAGTAAGTCTTGAAGACTGTCCTCAATCACACTGCTTCCATATAAGGAATTACTAGTCATTCTCACTTCATCTATTGCTTGAAGACAATCCACTATCATCTTCTCATCACGTGGCAAATCATCATAAAAATTCTCAAAAATCTCATCGAAATATTCTTCCTTTTGTTCCTGCAACTCCTTGTCTCCATAGTCAGGATGATGTAAAAGAAAGTACTTTAATTCTTGGTAGCGTTTAGGCAATTCCTTATAATCTGGCATCAAGACATAGGACGGAATTTCTAATCGATCTGCAATATATTCTAGGGTTTTTATCGTCGGTCGAAATTCTCCTTTTTCGATCCTCACCAACTGACGCACTGATAGTTCAGACTCATCCCCGCAAAAAACTGGACGACTAAGTCCTTTCTCCTCTCTTAAAAGTCGCACTTTATCCCCTAACTCATTTATCTTGTTCATTTGCCCCTCGCATGATTATTAAAGATTTGATTTTCAAATAAATATATGCGATGATTATACCATTTTTCAAATAGAATTACAAAAAAAGAGACAGGATTTCTCCTGCCTCTAGGCTGATAACAATTATTTACGGCGTCCTGGTCTTTCTTTGTAGCCATAGTAAGAATCTTCGATGATTTCTTGCATATGGTCAACCATTGGAAGACGTGGGTTAGCTGGTGAACATTGGTCTTCGTAAGCAAGGAAGGCCAATTCACGAGAATGTTCTTTCCATTCTTTTTCATCGATTCCTTGTGCTTTGAAGTTCATTTGGATACCTACACGCTCACCAAGTTCGTAGACAGCTTTTGCGTAAGATTCCACACCTTCTTCTGGAGTAGAAGCTGGAAGTCCAAGCATGCGTGCGATATCTTGGTATTTTTCATCTGCACGGTAGTAGTTGTACTTAGGCCATGTTGCTGTCTTAGCTGGACGTGTACCGTTGTAGCGGATGACGTATGGAAGCAAGATAGCATTTGTACGACCGTGGATTGTGTGGAATTGCGCACCAATCTTATGAGCCATTGAGTGAGAAATACCTAGGAAGGCATTGGCAAAGGCCATACCAGCGATTGTTGAAGCGTTATGCATTTTCTCACGTGAGTGGAAGTCTGCATTCTTAACTGAGCTTTCAAGGTTTTCGAATACAAGCTTGATGGCTTGAAGTGCAAGACCGTCAGTGTAGTCGCTAGCCATTTGTGATACGTAAGCTTCAGTCGCGTGGGTCAATACGTCCATACCAGTATCCGCAGCAACAAATCCAGGAACTGTCAATACCAAGGCAGGGTCTACGATTGCCACAGTTGGTGTCAATGAGTAGTCAGCGATTGGGTATTTACGGTTGTTTGCTTTATCAGAGATAACGGCAAATGGTGTTACTTCAGACCCTGTACCAGATGTTGTTGGGATTGCGATGAATTTAGTCTTCTTACCAAGCAATGGGAATTTGAAGGCACGTTTACGGATATCCATGAATTTTTGAACAAGGTCACGGAAGTCCACTTCTGGTTGTTCGTAGAAGAGCCACATTACTTTAGCAGCATCCATTGGAGATCCACCACCGAGAGCGATGATTGTATCTGGTTTGAAGGCCCGCATAATCTCAGTACCACGGTTTACAGTTGTGATATCTGGATCTGGTTCTACATCAGCAAAGATTTGGTAAACAACCTTATTGCGACGAAGGTCAAGTTGTTCGATGATACGATCAAGGAAACCAAGCTCTACCATGGCATGGTCAGTAACGATCATGACACGTTCAACGTCACGACATTTTTGAAGGTATTGAATTGAATCACGTTCAAAGTATGTTTTTGAAGGAAGTTTCATCCATTGCATGTTATTTCTCCGTCTTCCGACTTTTTTGATATTCAAGAGGTTAATGGCACTAACGTTATCCCCAACTGAGTTGCGTCCGTAAGAACCACATCCAAGTGTCAATGATGGCAAGAAGGCATTGTAAACGTCCCCGATACCACCGAAAGTAGAAGGTGAGTTACAGATAACACGAATAGCTTTAACAGCTTTACCAAATTCTTTAGTCAATTCTTCATCAGCTGTGTGGATGGCTGCTGAGTGTCCAAGACCGTTAAATTCAACCATTTGACGAGCCTTAGTAATACCATCTTCACGGCTTTCAGATTTCAAAACTGCGATAACTGGTGACAATTTTTCACGAGTCAATGGCTCATTTTCACCAACTTCTTTACATTCAGCAGCAAGAATGTTTGTTCCTTCTGGAACTGTAAATCCTGCTTGTTCTGCAATCCAAGTTGCTGGTTTACCAACGATGTCAGCGTTCAATTTTGCACCAGCACAGTTTTTGCTGTTTGCTTTCACGCCGAAGCAGAATTCTTCGAGAAGGGCTTTTTCTTTTTTGTTTACAAAGTAAGTGTGGTAAGATTTGAACTCTGCTACAAATTCATCGTAAATTTCTTTATCAATGATAACTGCTTGTTCAGATGCACAGACCATACCGTTATCAAATGATTTAGACATGACGATATCGTGTGCCGCTTGGCGGATGTTTGCTGATTTTTCAACATAAGCTGGCACGTTTCCAGCACCTACCCCAAGAGCTGGCTTACCACATGAATAAGCCGCCTTAACCATGGCATTACCACCTGTTGCAAGGATTGTCGCAACACCTTCGTGGTTCATAAGCGCACTAGTTGCTTCCATAGATGGTTGAGTAATCCATTGCACACAGTTTTCAGGCGCTCCTGCTTTAATCGCAGCATCACGAACGATTTGAGCTGCGTGAGCTGATGATTCTTGAGCTGATGGGTGGAAGGCAAAAACGATTGGATTACGCGTCTTCAATGAAATCAATGATTTGAAGATTGCTGTTGATGTTGGGTTTGTTGTAGGAGTGATACCACAAACAACACCAACTGGTTCAGCGATAAGGGTCAAACCTGTTACATCGTCTTCTTCGATAACACCAACAGTCTTAGTATGGCGCATGTTGTTTACTACGTGTTCACAAGCAAACAAATTCTTAGTTGCTTTATCTTCAAATACACCACGTCCTGTTTCTTCAAAGGCATGTAAAGCCAATTCTCCGTGGGCATCCAAAGCTGCCACTGACGCTTTCGCTACGATGTAGTCAACTTGCTCTTGGTCCAACTTACGCATTTCTTCAAGAGCAACTAAAGCTTTTTGCACCAAGCCATCGACATGCTTTTCAGCAGCGAGTTTCTTTTCCTCTGGTGTCACAGTTTTTTTATCAGCCATATTTTCCTCCATAGCTTTCAAGGATTAAATCCTTTGTTAATTTTTTCACAAGTTTATTATAACGCATTATTTCAACTTTGTAAACAGTTTCACAAACATTTCACAAAGAATTTTTAGTTTTTTGTGAAATATTTCTCATTTTCTTTGTTTATCAAGCTTTTTCTTTAGAGTTTGTGAAATTTATTTCAAAAATTTTTTATTTCACAAACTTGCTTGGAAGAGGGATTGGAAAGAAAAGGATTTGCAAGTAAGCGCTTACTTAAACATTCTAACAATACCTCCTTTGATAAGGAGGCTTTATTTTTGTTGAAAAACGCCTTGTTTAAAAGTTCCTTCATAAACGACTTCTTGTTCTGTTGTTAGTTTTCCTTTTCCTTCAGCCTGACCATTTACAAAATCACCTTCGTAGGTCCAGCCTTCTTTGGATTGAAAGGTACCTTTTCCGTTGAAGGCTCCATTGTTGAAGCCACCTGTATATTGGTCTCCATTTTGGAAAGTAATGGTACCTTGCCCATTCATTTTACCACGTACAAGACTGCCGTCGTAAACAATCGTTCCATTATCAAGCTTTAGAACACCTTTCCCGGGAATATTTAGAAAAAAGACGAGTACAGCACAAAAAACAATGGTAACTACTGCTAAAATCTCTAAACGTGGACGAGTCAGATAGACACGATACTTGTCGTAAAAATTCTTAAGATTTTCCATCTTCACTCTCCTTTTCTAAACGTTCTAGCCAAGTTTGACAACCCTCTTGAACACGTCGATAGGTTTCCTCAAAATCTCCTGTATACCAAGGGTCTGGAACACTTTCTGATGCGAATGAGTAAATCTTATCTTGACAGTCTGCTGGACACATCTGACGTAAGTCAGAAACATTTGAAGCGTCCATGCCGATAATATAATCAAAGGCTTCAAAATCTTCCTTACTAATCTGAAGCGATGTTTTGCCTTTGTCATAAGGAATATCATACTCTTGAAAAACCCCCTGAGTTCCCTTATGAATCGGATTGCCATGTTCCCAAGAGGAAGTAGCTCGACTTTGGATTTCATAATTATCTGTCATTGATTTCATCACAAACTCGGCCATAGGGCTACGGCAAATATTCCCCAGACAGACAAAGGCTAGTTTTTTCATCCCATTTCCTTTCTTTTATAGAAAAACGGGAGTTCGTGATCCCGTCTTATTTTTCAATTGCGCCTTCTAGTGAAGCTGTTTCTTTCAGCGGTAATACGGTCTTGATAGCAGCTAGTTCAAAAGTCAAGTAAACCCCATCTACATCAAGAACAATTGTTTTCTTTTCTGTATCTACTTCATCGACTGTTCCATAAAGGCCACCGATTGTAATGACTTCATAGCCTTTTTGTAATTTATTCAAGCTTTCCATACGCTTTTGTGCTTGTTTCTTTTGAGAGCGTTGCGTAAAGAACATCAAGCCCACCATAGCCACAAGAATGATTAAAAATGTATATTGTGATTCCATTATATTCTCCTTTGTCTTTTACATAGGACTACTATATCAAATTTCAGCTACTTTTACAAGATTGTACCTTGCTTTTCTAGTAAGAAAAACCAGAGCTTGCGCCCTGATTTTTAGGATTATTTCAAGTTTTGAACGACTTTTACTAGATTTTCTACAGTAAAGCCATATTCTGCCAATACTTTTGGTGCTGGGGCAGAGGCTCCAAAGGTATCAATACCGAGAACAGCACCATCAAGACCAACATATTTGTACCAGTTTTGAGTTGCACCCATTTCGACTGCAACACGACGGCGAACTGCATTTGGAAGGATTTCTTCCTTGTATGCTGCATCTTGTTTATCAAAGACATCTGTAGATGGCATGCTGACTACGCGGACTTTTGCGCCTTGACTAGCCAATTCTTTGGCAGCTGAGACAGCAAGATTAACCTCTGAACCTGTCGCAATCAAGATGGTATCAAAGTCTGCTGCATTTTCATAGACAACATAAGCACCTTTTGCAACTTTGTCAAAGTCTGTTCCCTCTTCAACAGTCAAGTTTTGACGGGTCAAGACAAGGGCAGTTGGTGTTTTCTTACTTGTCACTGCAAGGTACCAAGCCGCTTGCGTTTCACGCGCATCTGCTGGACGGAAAACATTTAGATTTGGCATAGCACGAAGACCTGCCAAGTGCTCAACTGGTTCGTGAGTCGGACCGTCTTCCCCAACTGCAATAGAATCGTGGGTAAAGACATAAGTCACAGGAAGTCCTTGTAAGGCTGACAAGCGGACAGCTGCCTTCACATAGTCAGAGAAGACGAAGAAAGTTCCACCGTATACACGAAGTCCACCATGAAGAGCCATCCCGTTCAAAATCGTTCCCATTGCAAATTCACGAACACCAAACTGAATATTACGGTTCAAGCGATTGGCATCGTCTTGAAGGCCGTCAGTCTTGATATAAGTCATGTTTGAGTGAGCAAGGTCAGCTGATCCACCTAGGAAGGTTGGCAACTTAGCAGCTACAACGTTCAAGGCATCTTGGCTTGAATTACGAGTTGCTTGAGAGAAGCCATTTTCTAAGGCTGGGAAGTCTGCTGGAGTCACCTCAACTGGGTCACGGCCGTCGATAATGGCTTCTACTTCTGCAGCCAGTTCTGGATGAGCCTCTTTATAGTCAGCAACTAATTTAGTCCAAGCTTGATAAGCTGATGCGCCACGGTCTGCAACATGTTCTTTGAAATCAGCATAAACTTGTTCTGGAATTTCAAATGGTTCATAGTCCCAACCGAGCGCTTGGCGAGTTGCCGCAGTCTCATCTGCTCCAAGAGGAGCACCGTGTACAGCATTAGTTCCTTGTTTGTTTGGAGAACCGTATCCAATCACAGTCTTTACTTCAATCAAAGATGGTTTTCCTGAAGCTTTAGCTGTTTCGATAGCAGCATGAATTGCTTCCAAGTCTGTTCCATCTTCAACCAAGGCTGTATGCCAACCGTAGGCATTGTAACGGTCACGAACACTTTCTGTAAAGGAATCCTTTGTCTCACCATCCAAGTTGATGTCATTTGAATCATAAAGAACAACCAACTTGTCTAGTTTTTGCAAGCCTGCGTATGAAGCCGCCTCGCTTGAGACACCTTCCATCAAGTCTCCGTCTCCACAGATAACGTAAGTATAGTGGTCAAAGATATTGTAGCCTTCTCGGTTATATTTGGCTGCCAAGAAACGTTCTGCTTGGGCAAAACCAGTAGCAGTTGAGATTCCTTGTCCTAGAGGACCTGTCGTAGCATCAATCCCTGCTGTATGACCAAATTCTGGGTGACCTGGTGTTTTAGAACCCCATTGGCGGAAGCTCTTGATTTCATCCATGCTGACATCTTCAAAACCAGAAAGGTGAAGAAGGGCATAAAGGAGCATTGAACCATGGCCTGCTGAAAGAATAAAGCGGTCGCGATTAATCCAGTTTGGTTGGGCTGGATTGATACGAAGTTGTTTTGTAAAGAGGCTGTAAGCCATCGGAGCCGCTCCCATAACCACACCTGGGTGACCTGAGTTGGCTTTGTTGATAGCGTCAATACCTAGGAAACGGATTGCATTAACAGATAGATTTGACATAGAATTTCCTTTCTATTTGAGGTGATTATTGGATCACACATTCTATTTTACTATTATATGAAAAAATACATAGAATAGCAATAAATCAATTCGACTCTAGATAAGTCTCATGATTTCACCCCTCTAGTCGCCTGATAGTAGGGAAGTAAGCGTTCATAAGCTTCATCTAATTTTTCTAAAATATCTTCTAATGATTGATTTTCAATAAAAGAAACATCTGCCTTAACTAAAACTTTTCGGATTTCTTGATTGGATAGTTTATTTCTTAAAATTTGACGATTTTCTTCGTTCGCATCCCATCTTTGACTTTGACCATCACAGTAGGATAGATAATAAATCCCTTCTACCACTGGAACTTCTAATACCTTGGCTTGCTTGCCTAAGGTTTGTGCGTCTTTCTTACGTTCGACAAAACTGACCTCTAAAGAAATTCCAAAGTCAGCAGATGTCCCATACAAACGAAGAGCCATCATAGGTTCTGTCACTTTCCCTTCACGCTGTATATAAACCCAAAAATGTGGTCGCAAACGCTGTGCCTGATTCATCCACTGGCTAGTCTGTTGGAGTTGCCATTCTGGATGACTGGTTTGAAATGCTTTAGCCAATTCTGTAAAAGCCTTTCGTGCCTCTTGGCCTTTATGGCGCAATTCCAGCATCTTCTCTCGCTCTGCTCCCGCTTTATCAGGATTACGGTATTGCAAACCTGCAAAGTCTAGATAGTCTCTTATCTTATTCAACATTAATTTAATCTCCTCCAGCTAACAAAAAATCAGGAGAATCCTGATTTTACTTATTCTGTATCTACAACTACATAGCGATTGGGCTCGTCACCTTCAGAGTAACTGGTCACGCCATCCATACGTGAAATAATACGATGGATAATCTTACGTTCGCTATTTGACATAGGATCTGTTTGATGACTACGTCCTTCTTCTAAAACACGAGTCGCCAATTTTTGCGCATAGGTCTGCAAGACTTCTGCACGGTGTTCAACATAATCATTGACATTAATAGTGATGTAGAAGGTTCTTGAATAGCGGTTGTAAAGATAATTTTGAGCCAACAGTTGCAAGGCCTTCAAAACTTTACCATGGTAACCGATAATACGTCCTGGTTCATTGGTGTCAATTTGTAAATTGATGCTACGACGGTTATAATCATTTGAAAGTGTGGCCTCAACATCCATGTCATCAATAATCGTTTGAACATAAGTCGTTACTTCCATAGCTACTTGTTCAATATCGAAGCTCGGTTCAACTTTCAAGCCCAAGTCTTCTAGTTCTTGACTTTCAGTTTGTTCAGCCTGCCCTTCAACATTAGGAGTTGCTACTTCTTCTTCGAGGTCAGATTCTTCAAGTTGTAATTCATTTAAAATCCCAATGTGACCAGTTTCTTCTAAGATAGTGCTGGCATGTCTTTCATGTTTTAAGATTTCAGCCTTGACTTCATCAGAAATACCTTGGCCTTCCTCTTCAATCTTTTTAATTGCTTCTACAACATGCCCCAAATCAACAGTTGCTTCACTAACTGTTTTAACAGGCTCATTCAAATCATTGATTTGTTTTGGAACTCCCTTTACAGCTTGTTGGTTTGCTTTTACAACTGTCGTTTCACTAATAGCATCGATATCCACTTGGGCTGGTTTTTTACCAAATAAGCCAAGAAATCCTTTTTTCTCACGAGAAATGACTTTGATATGAGCCTTCATTCTTGGAATATCTAATTCTTTCAATCCTTTCTGGATTGCTTCTTCAACAGTTGAACCTGTAAATACTACCATTACCAGATTCCTCCTTATTATTTCGTTTTCTGAGCCTTTTTCTTGGCTTTTCTTTTTCTATTTTCCAAATCTTTTTGTGCCTGTACTAGAGCCTCGCGCTCTGCGATAATCTTGAATGGATTGTTCAAGAAATAGGTTTGCAAAACTTGATAAGCATTGGACACTGCCCAGTAGAGAGCGACTCCGCTCGGAGCATAAACCCCAAAGATAAAGATCAAAACTGGAATCCCGTACATCATCGCAGTCGTAGCTCCGTTACGCTCAGACAAGGCTTTATTGGACAACCAAGTACTTAAAAAGGTAAATACTGCTGCTAAAATCGGAAGAACAAGTGTTGTATCCACACCACCAAGGTTAATCCATAAGAAATGACCTGTCTTCAAAAAGTCAACCCTTGATAGGGCTTGGAACAAGGCCAAGATAAGCGGCATCTGAATTAAAATCGGCCAAAGAGAATCTGACTGTCTGACACCCATTTCTTTAAAGACTTTACGCATTTCCTGCTCTAGCTTGGTTCTGCTTTCCATATCTCGACCCGGATATTGTTCTCGAAGCGCCTTAATGCGTGGTTGAGCTTCCTGCATTTTTCTAGAAGCCACCATTTGCACTTGAAAGACTGGCAAGAGCACCGTACGAATCAAGATTGTAAAGAGAATAATCCCCACTCCGATACTAATATCAAACGATAAAAAGCGAATGATTTCCGCAAAGAAGTAAACTAATTTACTCCAAAAATCAGTCGAATCTGCCGTAATATCACTAGTTGTCCCATTTGTCGCACAAGCTGTCATGATAAATAGGGACAGTCCTAGCAAACTAGTCAACTGTAGTTTCTTTTTCACTCCCATTTCCTTCCTGGTAAATCTTTGATAATTTTAATACGTGGAGTAGATTTTTCTCCATCTCTGCGTATTCCAAGGTTTCGACCCCTTTTCGAGCAATGACAACAAAATCGACATCTTCTAACAGACTCCCTTTTGCATTCTGGATAATATGTCGGATTCGTCGCTTGATTTGATTTCTAGTGACGGCATTCCCCAGTTTTTTGCTAACTGATAGACCTACTCGAAAATGGTTTTTCTGATTTTCTAATTGGTAGACAACAAATTTGCGATTGGCAAAGCTTGTCCCCTTCTTGAAAATCGCCTTAAAATCTTTCTCTCTTTTTACACGAAAGTTTTTCTTCAAAACTCAACTCCATCTATTAAATTACTACTATTATACCATATTTTTCAAAAAAGCCAATCATAGCAAGGTTTTGGACAATTTCATCAGAAAAAGAAGCTGGAAAAATCACTTTTCCAACTCCTTGTACGGAATATTTTTTCTAGTTTTACTTATTTTTCAAGCGTTCAACATCACGAGCAATGACTAATTCTTCATCTGTTGGAATAACCAAAACACGAATTTTCGCTGCCTCTGTTGAGATGTCTCCTGTCACACCGAAGACGTTCTTTTCATCATCAACATCACAACCAAACCAAGAAATTCCTGAGATAACATCCTTACGTACAGCAGCTGCATTTTCTCCTATACCTGCTGTGAAGATAATAGCATCTGCTCCATTTAAGACTGCAAGGTATTGACCGATATGTTTTTGGATACGATCAACATACATTTCATAGGCTAAAGTGGCATCATGATCCCCTTCTTCCATAGCAGCAATCACATCACGCATATCACTAGATTTACCTGAAACCCCCATCAGTCCTGATTCACGATTAAGGACGCGACTAATGTCTTCAGGCGTGTTAAAGTCCTCTGTATATTGCATGAGATACGGAATGATAGCTGGGTCAATATCCCCTGTACGAGTTCCCATCATCACACCACCAAGTGGAGTGAAGCCCATTGAAGTATCGACAGATTGACCACCCTTAACAGCTGTAATAGATGCTCCATTACCGATGTGGCAAGTAATCAATTTCAAGTCTTCTAATGGACGTCCCAAGAGTTTTGCAGCTTCTCCTGCTACAAACTGGTGACTTGTACCGTGGGCACCGTATTTACGAACCTTGTTTTCTGTGTAATATTTTGTTGGTAGAGGGTAGCGATAAGCTTTCTCTGGCATACTTGTATGGAATGAAGTATCAAAAACAACTACACTGGTAATGTCTGGCAACAATTCCTTGAAGGCACGAACACCTGCTGCATTGGCTGGATTGTGGAGAGGAGCTAACAAACTCAACTCTTCAACTTTTTCTAATACATCACCTTCAACAACTGTTGATTCTTTGAAATATTCTCCACCTGCCACAACACGGTGTCCAACACCTGTAATCTCATCGTATGCCTTGATAATATCGAAACGAATCAAGTCATCCAATAAAATCTTAACGGCTTGTGTATGATTTTCGATATCCAAAATTTGTTGTTCAGAACGGCCATCAAATTTTACAGTCGAAATTGAATCTTTCAAACCGATACGTTCAATCAAACCTTTCGCCAATACTTTTTCCTCTGGCATTAAGTATAATTGCCATTTTAAACTTGAACTTCCTGCATTGATTGCAATTGTTTTTGTCATAACAAGACTCCTCTTTTAAGCGTTTTCATCTATTATAACAAAATCTATTTTATATTTCAGTACCTTGAGTCCATTTTTGAAAATTTTCTTTAAATTTCATTAAAACACCTGCATCTTGCAAGCTAGCAAGTGGATAAACAAAGGGTTCTACTGTAATATCAGTTTTCTTTTGTAAGATAAAAATCGTCTTAGATTGTTTGGCATTAGCAAAGAGATTTTCAGGTAGACTGATCATGGCAACCAGACTTGCCTCCTCTTTCAACCACCCTTTCAATAAGTCACTTTGAGGACTGGTCAACAAATCACTTGGAGCTAGAAAAATAGCATATCCGTCTGATTTGAGGTACTTAAGTCCTTGTTCCATGAGCAAGTGGTGGGCGTAGGTATGTTCTTGACTAGAAGCAACTTGATGGCGCGCCGCAACGGCATCATCAGGATAATAGCCAATAGGCAAGTCACTAATGACCACATCGCTTTCTTTGAGCATTTGTGGACGAACGGCATCTCCTTGGACAAAGCCAGCCTGCAAACCAATCACATCTGCCATACTAGCTGCCAAATCAATCAGCAAATCATCCACTTCCATTCCCAAATAATCCACCTTTTTATCAAGCGAGGTCAAGAAAGTAGCGCCCAAAGTTCCCATCCCAGAACCCATTTCGAGGATAGTAATTTCCTCCTCTTTAAACAACTCTTCCACAATAAACACCAAAAGTAAAGCAATGGCATCTGGTGTAAACTGGTGATTGGCCTGCAGGGGTTCTGTCTGCCCAGCCTTCATCAAGAGAAACTGGTAGGTCTTGAGCCATTCTTCTTTGCGAAGCGCTAAGCGTTTAAGGGCATGATTGTTCTCCTTGACCCGCTCTAACTCAGTCTCACCATCCAAATAGATGCTATTTTGCTCCACCAGGGCGTCATAAAAGTTGGTCGCCAAATCACTTTGGATGACTTGGACATTCTCTAGTAAATACGTATAAGCTTGTTCAATTTTTTCAAAATCCATATTCCTATCTTATCAAATTTCCCTTCTTTTTTCCATCCTTATAGAAAAATCACACTACATCTACATTGGTTTCCCGTCAATTTGTTATTGACGACATCAATCTTATCTACACAAAATCAGATAAACGTTTCTAACTATCCACAACTGTACTCTTATCCCGCTGTCTGATTTTTGCTTAGTATAAGATGCTACATAATAATCAACAACTCTTCTACTAATCCTCTCTAATACATAACATATGAAATCCCGAATGGTACGCTATGGATTCTAAGTTCAGTCCACTATACAAGACTAGGAAAATTCACCAGCCCCAAAAAGGAAATATTCCTACAATAAAACGCATACTATCAAGTTTTTGAGGCTTGATAATATGCGTTTTTAGATTTTATAGACTTTTTTGTCCAAACTCGATGAACATCATCTATTGCCATTCAAATATGAGATAAGCAGATTGTTTACATTTCTTCTTCATCATCACGTTTACGACGTTTTGCAAACAAACCTAGCCCAGTTACAGCGGCCAAAGCTCCTAGAAGTACAGATGATTTGGAAGCTTCTGTACCTGTATTTGGCAATTGCTGTCTTGACTTAGCTGCTGATTCTGATGGTGTTTCAGAAGATACTGTGTTTATTGATGCAGATGCACTTGTTGACTCAGACTCAGAGGCTGGTGTGCTTGCACTTGTTGACGCTGAGGTAAACGCTACAGCGCTAGTACTTGCTGATGTTGATGCTACTGCACTTGTTGACGCTGAAGTAGACGCTACCGCGCTTGTTGACGCTGAGGTTGACGCTACCGCGCTTGTTGATGCCGATTCTGAAGCTGATGTAGATACAGAAGTGCTAATCGAATCAGAAGCAATCACACTAGCAATATCAAGAGCACTCTTAGAATGGATTTCAGGCAATCCTTTACTTGTAACTACTGACGCTACAGCGCTAGTACTTGCTGACGTTGATGCTACAGCACTTGTTGACGCTGAGGTAGAGGCTACCGCACTTGTTGACGCTGACGTAGACGCTACAGCGCTTGTACTTGCTGACGTTGACGCTACCGCACTTGTTGATGCTGAGGTAGACGCTACCGCACTTGTGCTTGCTGACGTTGACGCTACCGCACTTGTTGACGCTGACGTAGACGCTACGGCGCTAGTACTTGCTGAGGTAGACGCTACTGCGCTAGTACTTGCTGAGGTTGATGCTACGGCGCTTGTTGAGGCTGACGTAGACGCTACAGCACTTGTTGACGCTGAGGTAGACGCTACTGCACTTGTGCTTGCTGAGGTAGACGCTACTGCACTTGTGCTTGCTGAGGTAGACGCTACTGCGCTTGTGCTGGCCGATGTTGATGCTACCGC
>CAJNCE010000021.1:0-20978 GCA_905221185.1 bacterium
CATCAAAAAAGAAAGGACGAATTTCGTCCTTTCTCGATCTTAGCTTTTCTTCAACCCACTACAGTTGACAAAGAGCCGGAATTTTCCCCTTCTTTTCCCTGAGTCTCTCCTTTCTTTTGCTGATTTTATTCAAAGAAAATGATATAATAGTAGTTATGGAAAAAAAGAAATTACGCATCAATATGTTGAGTTCAAGTGAGAAAGTAGCAGGACAAGGAGTTTCAGGTGCCTACCGTGAATTAGTTCGTCTTCTTCATCGTGATGCCAAGGATCAATTGATTGTTACAGAAAATCTACCCATTGAGGCAGATGTGACTCATTTTCATACGATTGATTTCCCCTATTATTTATCAACCTTCCAAAAGAAACGTTCAGGGAGAAAAATTGGCTATGTGCATTTCTTGCCTGATACACTTGAGGGAAGTTTGAAAATTCCATTTTTCTTGAAGGGAATTGTCAAACGCTATGTATTTTCTTTTTACAATCGGATGGAGCACTTGGTTGTGGTCAACCCTATGTTTATTGAGGATTTGGTGGCAGCAGGTATTCCACGTGAAAAAGTGACCTATATTCCTAACTTTGTCAACAAGGAAAAATGGCATCCTCTTCCACAAGAAGAGGTGGCTCGACTACGCGAAGAGCTAGGTCTTAGTGATAATCAGTTTATCGTAGTAGGTGCTGGTCAAGTTCAGAAACGTAAAGGGATTGATGATTTTATCCGTCTTGCGGAGGAATTGCCTCAAATTACCTTTATTTGGGCGGGTGGTTTCTCTTTTGGGGGCATAACAGATGGTTATGAACGCTATAAGAAAATAATGGAAAATCCCCCTAAAAACTTGATTTTTCCAGGTATCGTGTCGCCAGAGCGGATGCGCGAATTGTATGCCCTAGCGGACCTTTTCTTGTTGCCTAGTTATAATGAGCTTTTCCCTATGACTATTTTAGAGGCTGCTAGTTGTGAAGCTCCGATTATGTTGCGTGATTTGGATCTCTATAAGGTAATTTTGGAGGGAAATTATCGGGCGACAGCAGATAGAGAAGAGATGAAAGAAGCCATTTTGGAATATCAAGCCAATCCTGTTGCCTTAAAAGAACTTAAAGAAAAGGCTAAAAATATTTCTAGAGAGTATTCTGAAGAGCATCTGTTACAAATCTGGTTGGACTTTTATGAGAAACAAGCCGCTTTAGGGAGAAAGTAAAAAGTGAGGTAATCTATGCGAATTGGTTTATTTACAGATACCTATTTTCCTCAGGTTTCAGGTGTTGCGACCAGTATCCGAACCTTGAAAACAGAACTTGAAAAGCAAGGGCATGCTGTTTTTATCTTTACAACGACAGATAAGGATGTCAATCGTTATGAAGATTGGCAAATTATCCGCATTCCAAGTGTTCCTTTTTTTGCTTTTAAAGATCGTCGCTTTGCCTACCGAGGTTTCAGCAAGGCACTTGAAATTGCTAAACAGTATCAGTTAGATATTATCCATACTCAGACAGAATTTTCTCTTGGCTTGTTGGGGATTTGGATTGCGCGTGAATTGAAGATTCCAGTTATCCATACCTATCACACCCAGTATGAAGACTACGTGCATTATATTGCCAAGGGGATGCTGATTCGTCCGAGTATGGTCAAGTACCTCGTCAGAGGTTTCTTGCATGATGTGGATGGGGTTATTTGCCCGAGTGAGATTGTTCGTGACTTGCTATCTGATTATAAGGTCAAGGTTGAAAAACGGGTTATTCCAACTGGGATTGAATTAGCTAAGTTTGAGCGTCCGGAAATCAAGCAGGAAAATTTGAAAGAACTGCGTAGTAAACTAGGGATTAAAGATGATGAAAAGATGTTGCTTAGTCTTTCCAGAATTTCCTATGAAAAAAATATTCAAGCAGTTTTAGCAGCCTTTGCAGAAGTTCTGAAAGAAGAAGACAAGGTTAAACTGGTGGTAGCTGGGGACGGTCCTTATTTGGATGACCTCAAAGAGCAAGCCAAGAAACTAGAGATTCAAGACTCCGTTATCTTTACTGGCATGATTGCTCCTAGTGAGACGGCTCTTTACTATAAGGCGGCAGATTTCTTCATCTCGGCATCGACAAGTGAAACGCAAGGTTTGACTTACTTGGAAAGCTTGGCTAGTGGGACGCCTGTCATTGCACATGGAAATCCTTATCTGGACAATCTTATCAGTGATAAAATGTTTGGAACCTTGTACTATGGGGAATATGATTTGTCCGGTGCTATTTTAGAGGCCTTGATTGCAACGCCGGACATGAATGAGCATACCCTATCAGAGAAGTTGTACGAGATTTCAGCTGAAAACTTTGGGAAACGAGTGCATGAGTTTTATCTGGATGCCATCATTTCAAATAACTTCCAGAAAGATTTAGCAAAAGATGATACGGTCAGTCAGCGTATTTTTAAGACAGTTTTGTATCTTCCGCAAAAGGTGGTCGCTGTGCCTGTAAAAGGCTCTAGACGCATGCTGAAGGCTTCAAAAACACAGTTGATCAACATAAGAGATTATTGGAAAGACCATGAAGAATAGAAAGAGGAACAGTTATGAAAAAACAATTAATGAGAAGTGGCCGTGATAAAAAGATTGCTGGTGTTTGTGCCGGAGTGGCCCATTATCTGGATATGGATCCAACTATCGTTCGAGTCATTTGGGGTGTCCTTGCTTGCTGTTACGGAGCAGGAATTGTAGCTTATATCATTTTATGGATTATTGCACCTGTAGCAGCTGACTATTGAAAACTAGCTGAATTCATGCTAAGATAATAGAAAATAGAATGTAACGAAGGAGAGAAAAATGGCATTTGGAGATAATGGAAATCGTAAAAAAACCTTGTTTGAGAAAATAACCTTGTTTATCGTGATTATCATGCTAGTAGCAAGTTTATTGGGAATTTTTGCAACTGCAATTGGTGCCCTCAGTAATCTATAAAATAGATTCAAGAAAATTTAGTGACTGGGATTTCCCAGCCCTTTTTTAAAGTGAGAAGAAATAATGAGTATGTTTTTAGATACAGCCAAGATTAAGGTCAAGGCTGGTAATGGTGGCGATGGCATGGTTGCCTTTCGCCGTGAAAAATATGTCCCTAATGGCGGTCCTTGGGGTGGTGACGGTGGACGTGGAGGCAATGTGGTCTTCGTTGTAGACGAGGGTCTACGTACCTTGATGGATTTCCGCTACAATCGTCATTTCAAGGCGGATTCTGGTGAAAAAGGAATGACCAAAGGGATGCATGGTCGTGGTGCCGAGGACCTTAGAGTTCGAGTACCACAAGGTACGACTGTTCGTGATGCAGAGACTGGCAAGGTCTTAACAGATTTGATTGAACACGGGCAAGAATTTATTGTAGCCCACGGTGGTCGTGGTGGACGTGGAAATATCCGCTTTGCGACACCAAAAAATCCTGCACCTGAAATCTCTGAAAATGGAGAACCAGGTCAGGAACGTGAGTTGCAATTGGAACTAAAAATCTTGGCGGATGTCGGTTTAGTAGGATTTCCATCTGTTGGGAAATCAACCCTTTTAAGTGTTATTACCTCAGCTAAACCTAAAATCGGTGCCTACCACTTTACCACTATTGTGCCAAATCTAGGTATGGTTCGCACTCAATCAGGTGAATCCTTTGCAGTAGCGGATCTACCTGGTTTGATTGAAGGGGCTAGTCAAGGTGTTGGTCTGGGAACCCAGTTCCTCCGCCACATTGAGCGTACACGTGTTATCCTTCACATCATTGATATGTCTGCTAGTGAAGGCCGTGATCCTTATGAGGACTACTTAGCGATCAATAAGGAGTTGGAGTCATACAATCTTCGTCTCATGGAGCGTCCACAGATTATCGTGGCCAACAAGATGGACATGCCTGAAAGTCAGGAAAATCTTGAAGAATTTAAGAAAAAATTGGCTGAAAACTACGATGAATTTGAAGAGCTGCCAGCTATTTTCCCGATTTCTGGTTTGACCAAGCAAGGTCTGGCAACGCTCTTGGATGCTACAGCTGAATTGTTAGACAAGACACCAGAATTCTTACTCTACGACGAGTCAGATATGGAAGAAGAAGCTTACTATGGCTTTGACGAGGAAGAAAAAGCCTTTGAAATTAGTCGTGATGACGATGCAACATGGGTGCTTTCTGGTGAAAAACTCATGAAACTCTTCAATATGACCAACTTTGATCGTGACGAATCAGTCATGAAATTTGCCCGTCAGTTACGTGGTATGGGGGTTGATGAAGCTCTTCGTGCGCGTGGTGCTAAAGATGGTGATTTGGTCCGCATTGGTAAATTTGAGTTTGAATTTGTAGACTAGGAGACTGATATGGGGGATAAACCGATATCTTTCCGAGATGCGGATGGTAATTTCGTTTCTGCCGCAGACGTTTGGAATGAAAAGAAATTGGAAGAACTATTTAATCGTCTCAATCCAAATCGTGCCCTGAGATTGGCACGAACTAAAAAAGAAAAACCATCTCAATAAAATAGATAAAAAAATTCCGTGTCTGATCAGACACGGGATTTTGCTATTCACCAAAGAAAAATGGTGGGGCGAATTTTTTCAGATCTTCAAAGCATTTTTGAGCAGCTTCTGCATCTTCACAGATAACGAGACAGACATCATCACCACAGAGGGTAGCGATAGCGTCAGGGAAACTCAAAGCATCAATAATAGAACCAAATGATTGAGCCAAACCAGGAAGAGTTTTCAAAAGTACTTGATGTTGAACAGGACGCATCAGTACAAGAGCATCTTCCATATAGATTTCGAGACGTTTCTCCCATTTTGAGATAGAACCTGTATTGAGTACGTAGTAAGAGTTGTCTTCTTCACGTACTTTTGATAGGTTCATATTTTTTATGTCGCGTGAGAGAGTTGCCTGAGTAACTTGAATGTCGTTATCAGCAAGAAGGGCTTGCAACTCAGCCTGTGTATGAATCTTGTTTTTTGCAACAAGAGCGCGTATGAGTTGGTGTCGGTGTTCAGATTTATTCATAATAATTTAACTCCTTGTACAAAGTACAGAAAGCGTGGACTGATCGAAATTGTCAGTCGAGTGGTAAGCGGTATTGTCACGTATGATGATTTCAATGTCAGTAGCCTAAAGAACTAGATGGAGAGCATCTCCCTCTTTTAACTTGTCACTAGTTGGGTGCAGTTGAATTGGATATCTATCTGTTCATCTACATTGCTGTTCTTTACTGACAGTGAATCATTTAATTAGGGTAGCATTTTGTCACGGCTTGTTGTGAATTTACGCTCAATGGCAATTCACAGAGATTGTCCAACATGTGGTGTGGTAGCGTGTATGATAGAGGGTTATACATATTGGTCAGGGGTGTTAGTATCTTTTGTCCAAACTCCAGTTATGGGCTTATCATAAGCCCTTCTTTGAGAGTGGATTTGATACCAAGTTTATGTTTAGTTAGACTATTCAAGTGGAAATTTTTCCATACTGAATGTCTGTTACATTATACCTTTTGACAAGGTAAGATAAGTGTAGACTGTTCAAGATCAACAGTCAGGTGGTAGTCGGTATTGTCACGTATAGTGATTTCAAAGTCAGTAGTATAAAGGACTAAACGAAGAGTATCTCTTTCTTTTAGCTTGTAAATAGTTGGTTGCAGTTCAAATTGCACATCCATCCATTCATCTGCAGTAATATCCTCTACTAACAGTAAATCGTTTCTATTCTGTAAATTAAGGTAACCTTTTGTCACGACTCGTTGTGCCTCTGGTCTAAATGGCAATTCACAGAGATTTTCCAACATGTGGTAGCGTCCATTATCAATGGTTTTAGCACTTAAAATAGCTGGATAAGGTTGTAGGTATTTCTTTTGACCAAGTTCCAGTAGTTGAGCAGATAAAAGCCCCTTGTTTGTGCTGGATTTGATACGAAGATTGAGTTGAGCACGACCGTTCAAGTGAAGATGCTTAGTCACAGGAAGGTCAATTGTAATCTGATTGGCTTTTCCTTGATAAAGTTCCGTATTGAAGGTCTGGTAGGTTTTGCCATAGCGTTCAAAATCCTTATCTGGGTACTGGTTTTGAATGACTTGCTCTTCTTGACCAAGTGAGAAGGTTTCAAAGTTTTCTTGTCCACCGAAGTTATCAAGTGATAACCAAGTCTGAGGAGCTGTATTGTCTTGCCAGATAACAGTAGGAAGTTGGTAATCCGTTTTCTGTCCCAGTAATTTCTTTGTCAACAAAGCATTCATGGACTCACGGAAGTCGATGGACTGCCAGTTGTTCATGTAAACATGTGCGCCATTATGGAAAAAGAGGTGCTTGTTTATATGATTAGGCAGAGCATGGAACATCTGGTAAACATGAAGTGGTTTGACATTCCAATCCTGAGAACCGTGGGTAAAGACAACCTCTGCCTTTACTTTATCAGCATTGAGCAGATAGTTGCGGTCATGCCAAAACTGGTTATAGTCACCAGTTTTGCGATCCAGTTGCTCTTTTACTTTTTCTAAGTCAGCTTGGTGAGCTTCATTGCCACGGATATAGTCGCCTGCCAAGAGATTACGAGAATAGGTTAACTCAGCAAGAGAGTCAAAGTCCTCACCAGGATAACCACCTGGGCTAGTTACCAGACCGTTTTCACGGTAGTAGTTGTACCATGAGGAAATGCCAGCCTCGGCAATGATGACTTCTAAACCATCGACGCCTGTAGTAGCAATACCATTGGACATGGTACCTAGATAAGAAAGTCCAGTTGTAGCAACTTTTCCATTTGACCAGTCAGCCTTGACTTGACGCTGGCGCGTGTGGTCGGTAAAGGCACGGCAACGACCATTGAGCCAATCGATGACATTTTTATAAGCCTCGATTTGCTGGTAGTCCCCATTAGTCATGAAACCAGTAGAGTCTTTGGTACCAACACCTGAAACATATAGATTAGCAAAACCTCGTGGAAGGAAGTAGTCGTTGAGTGTATAGCTAGAGTTGATGTGACTTAGCTTTTCCTCAGCTTCTGACATAAGCTCAGCTTGGCCATGAGGTTGGACTAGATTTAGTTGAGGTTCTTCTAGCTCAATCTTGTGAGCAGGTTTGACCTCAAGCACGCCCACCATCTTGTAGAGAGCCTTGTCGCTGGCCTTGTCATTTGTTCCTTGGTGATAAGGACTGGCCGTCATGATAGCAGGGATTTGTCCGTTATAACGAGGACGAATGATGCTGACCTTAACTAGGTCTGGAAGCCCTTTTTGGTCAGTATCGACATGAGATTCAACATAAATCACTTCTCGAATGACATCATGGCTAGAAAAAGTAGCCAAACTCTTGCCGTTAAAGTAGTGGTAGTTATTATCCTCAGGAATCAGGCCATCACTGACAAGTTGGTCGATAAGAGTATTTCCCTTTTTGGTGCGAGTATTGAGTAACTGATAGAGATTTTCAATTAAGTCACCATATACAATGGGAAAACCAGTCTCTTTACGAAAAACGTCACTATCTTCGAAGTCAACCAAATAAGAAAAGCCTAAAAGTTGAAAAGCAACAGTATAAAAAATATCTGCTGTCAGTTCATCTTCTGATTGAAAAAATGTCAGCAGGTCTGTTTTTTTATTAGCTGCTAGGATGGAAAGTGGGTAGTTGGTGTCTTGATAAGTGAAAAAGAAACGACTTAGAAAAGACTCCAACATCTTTTTATTTGTTGACTCAGATGGAAAATCAAATCCATACTTTTTTAATTCATATAAAATAGTATCTCTTGGAAGTGATAAATAGCTGAATTGATTAAAGCGCATAAAACCTCCTTGTAAAATAATAATTAAGGTTATTATATCAAAAAAATAGGAGAAAGGGAATTATTAAGTGAGAAAGAAATTAATTAAAGAATAATGAATACAATTTATATGAAATAATATGTGATATTCTATAGTGTTCATAAATTAAACTATATCTAACAAGAATTTTGAGTGAATTTATCTCACTTCTTTAAAAGAGATATCCATTTATTGGGATAAAAAGTTCAAAATAGTTTACAGAAACATTTTTACTGCAAATATATTTGTTATTTTTTCATCCAAAATGCCTTATTTAAAATATAAAACAGAGATAGGAGTTATTGCTTTTGTCTTTCTCTTTTTGAAAATGGTATAATATAGTGAGAACGATAGAGGAGAAGTGTAAATTGATCGCACAACTAGATACAAAAACAGTCTATAGTTTTATGGAGAGCGTCATTTCGATCGACAAGTATGTGAGAGCAGCTAAAGAATTCGGCTACACTCATTTGGCTATGATGGATATTGATAATCTTTACGGTGCTTTTGACTTTCTAGAGGTTACAAAAAAATACGGCATTCATCCTTTGCTAGGGCTTGAAATGACTGTGTTTGTAGATAATAAGGAAGTGAATTTACGCTTTTTAGCTCTATCTAGTGTGGGCTATCAGCAGTTGATGAAGCTTTCAACAGCCAAGATGCAGGGGGAGAAAGATTGGTCAGTTTTATCTCAGTACCTAGAGGATATTGCGGTAATTGTGCCTTATTTTGATGGATTGGAGTCATTAGAACTAGGCTGTGATTATTATATTGGTGTTTACCCAGAAACACTGGCAAGCGAATTTCATCATCCTATTTTGCCACTGTATCGGGTCAATGCTTTTGAAAGCAGGGATAGAGAAGTTCTGCAAGTATTAACAGCGATTAGAGAAAACCTACCGCTCAGAGAAGTTCCCTTGCGGTCACGACAAGATGTCTTTATATCAGCAAGTTCTTTAGAAAAATTATTCCAAGAACGTTTTCCGCAAGCCTGGGACAATTTAGAAAAGCTTATTTCAGGTATTTCGTATGACTTGGATACTAGTCTGAAATTGCCTCGTTTTAACCCAGCGAGACCAGCCGTAGAAGAGTTGAGAGAGCGTGCTGAATTGGGGCTTGCTCAGAAGGGATTGTCTAGTAAAGAATATCAAGACCGTTTAAACCAAGAATTGGCTGTTATTCATGATATGGGCTTTGATGATTATTTCTTGGTTGTTTGGGATTTGCTGCGTTTCGGACGTTCGAATGGCTATTATATGGGAATGGGACGGGGTTCTGCAGTAGGCAGCTTGGTTTCCTATGCCTTGGACATCACAGGGATTGACCCAGTAGAGAAAAATCTCATTTTTGAACGTTTCCTCAATCATGAACGCTATACCATGCCTGATATTGATATCGATATTCCTGATATTTATCGTCCAGATTTTATCAGATATGTTGGCAATAAATATGGTAGTAAACATGCGGCTCAAATCGTTACCTTTTCTACCTTTGGAGCCAAGCAAGCTCTGCGAGATGTCTTAAAACGCTTTGGTGTACCCGAGTATGAATTATCTGCAATTACCAAGAAAATCAGTTTTCGTGACAATCTCAAGTCAGCTTATGAGGGGAATCTCCAATTTCGTCAGCAAATCAATAGTAAGTTAGAATACCAAAAAGCCTTTGACATTGCCTGTAAGATCGAGGGCTATCCAAGACAAACCTCTGTCCATGCGGCTGGTGTTGTGATCAGTGACCAAGATTTGACGGACTATATCCCTCTGAAGCACGGTGATGAAATTCCACTGACTCAGTATGATGCTCATGGAGTTGAGGCTAGCGGGCTTTTGAAGATGGACTTTCTGGGATTGCGAAATCTGACCTTTGTCCAGAAAATGCAAGAGTTGCTTGCTGAAACAGAAGGGATTCATCTGAAAATTAAAGAAATTGATTTGGAAGACAAAGAAACGTTAGCTTTGTTTGCATCTGGCAATACAAAAGGTATCTTTCAATTTGAGCAGCCAGGTGCTATTCGCTTGCTCAAGCGTGTGCAGCCAGTCTGTTTTGAAGATGTCGTAGCAACTACTTCTTTAAATCGTCCAGGTGCAAGTGACTATATCAATAATTTTGTGGCAAGAAAGCATGGTCAGGAAGAAGTGACGGTTCTGGATCCAGTGCTGGAGGATATTTTGGCTCCAACCTACGGTATTATGCTCTATCAGGAGCAGGTTATGCAGGTTGCCCAGCGTTTTGCTGGATTTAGTCTTGGGAAAGCCGATATCCTACGTCGAGCTATGGGAAAAAAGGATGCCTCTGCCATGCATGAGATGAGGGCTTCCTTTATTCAAGGTTCATTAAAAGCTGGACATACTGTGGAAAAGGCAGAGCAGGTCTTTGATGTCATGGAGAAGTTTGCAGGTTATGGATTTAATAGATCTCACGCTTATGCCTACTCAGCCTTGGCCTTCCAGTTGGCCTATTTCAAAACACATTATCCAGCTATTTTTTATCAGGTCATGTTGAATTCTGCCAACAGTGATTACTTAACAGATGCCCTAGAAGCAGGCTTTGAAGTAGCGCCTCTGTCCATCAACACCATTCCCTATCACGATAAAATTGCCAACAAGTCTATCTATCTAGGTCTGAAATCGATTAAGGGAGTCAGCAAGGATTTGGCTCTATGGATTCTTGAAAATAGACCTTATTCTAACATTGAAGATTTTATAGCTAAATTACCTGAGCATTATCTGAAACTTCCTCTGTTAGAACCTTTGGTAAAAGTTGGTCTTTTCGATTCATTTGAAAAAAATCGTCAAAAAGTATTCAACAATTTAGCTAATCTATTTGAATTTGTAAAAGAGTTAGGAAGCTTGTTTGGTGATACAATTTACAGCTGGCAGGAATCGGAAGATTGGACCGAGCAAGAAAAATTCTATATGGAACAAGAGCTTCTAGGAGTAGGAGTTAGCAAACATCCCCTACAAGCTATTGCAAGTAAGGCTATTTATCCGATTACTCCAATTGGGAATTTGTCAGAAAATAGCTATGCTATTATTTTGGTTGAAGTTCAGAAAATAAAAGTAATTCGTACCAAAAAGGGCGAAAACATGGCTTTCTTACAGGTAGATGACAGTAAGAAAAAATTGGATGTTACCCTCTTTTCAGATTTATATCGACAGGTTGGACAGGAAGTAAGAGAAGGAGCCTTCTATTATATTAAAGGGAAAATCCAATCACGTGATGGACGTCTGCAAATGATTGCACAAGAAATAAGAGAATCAGTAGCTGAACGCTTTTGGATTCAGGTGAAAAATCATGACTCGGATCAAGAAATTTCACGTGTTTTAGACCAATATAAAGGCCCGATCCCAGTCATCATCAGGTATGAAGAGGAACAGAAAACCATCGTTTCTCCTCATCATTTTGTAGCTAAATCCAATGAATTAGAAGCGAAATTGAATGAAATCGTTATGAAAACGATTTATCGCTAAAAATACGAAAAATAGAAGAATTTTAAAATCAAATGTGGTATAATCAATAAGAATGTTAAAAGAAAAAGGAGCATAACCAATATGAAACGTATTGCTGTTTTGACTAGTGGTGGAGACGCCCCTGGTATGAACGCTGCTATCCGTGCAGTTGTTCGTCAAGCAATTTCAGAAGGAATGGAAGTGTTTGGTATCTATGACGGATATGCTGGTATGGTTGCCGGTGAAATTCATCCCCTAGATGCAGCTTCAGTAGGAGACATCATTTCTCGTGGTGGTACTTTCCTTCACTCAGCTCGTTACCCAGAGTTCGCTCAACTTGAAGGGCAACTTAAAGGGATTGAGCAATTGAAAAAACACGGGATTGAAGGTGTAGTTGTTATCGGTGGTGACGGATCTTACCACGGTGCTATGCGTTTGACTGAACATGGCTTCCCAGCTATCGGTCTTCCAG
Organism: bacterium; assembly: GCA_905221185.1. GTDB lineage: Bacteria > Bacillota > Bacilli > Lactobacillales > Streptococcaceae > Streptococcus. The sequence goes on from CAJNCE010000021.1 coordinate 11,693, forward strand.
GTACAATCGATAACGATATCGTTGGTACTGACTTTACAATCGGTTTTGATACAGCGGTTACGACTGCTATGGACGCTATCGATAAGATTCGTGATACATCATCAAGTCACCGTCGTACTTTTGTTATCGAAGTTATGGGACGTAACGCTGGTGATATCGCTCTTTGGGCTGGTATTGCAACTGGTGCTGATGAAATCATCATTCCTGAAGAAGGATTCAAAATTGAAGATATCGTAGAAAGCATTAAATGTGGTTATGAGTGTGGTAAAAAACACAATATCATCGTCTTGGCAGAAGGTGTGATGTCAGCAGCTGAATTTGGTAAAAAACTAAAAGAAGCTGGGGATACAAGCGACCTTCGTGTAACAGAACTTGGACATATCCAACGTGGTGGTTCTCCAACTGCGCGTGACCGTGTATTGGCGTCACGCATGGGTGCGCATGCTGTTAAACTTCTTAAAGAAGGTATCGGTGGTGTTGCGGTTGGTATCCGTAACGAGAAAATGGTTGAAAACCCAATCCTTGGAACTGCAGAAGAAGGAGCATTGTTTAGCCTTACTGCAGATGGTAAAATTGTGGTTAACAACCCACACAAGGCTGACCTTGAGCTATCTAGCTTGAATAAGAGCTTGTCATAATTTGCAATTTAGTTAATAAGACCAAAAAGGTCATATATATAAAGGAGTCACAAAAATCATGAATAAACGTGTAAAAATCGTTGCAACTTTGGGTCCTGCGGTAGAAATCCGTGGTGGTAAAAAATTTGGTGATGACGGATACTGGGGTGAAAAACTTGATGTTGAAGCTTCAGCTAAAAACATTGCTAAATTGATTGAAGCTGGCGCTAACACATTCCGTTTCAACTTCTCACACGGTGACCACCAAGAACAAGGTGAGCGTATGGCAACTGTTAAACTTGCTGAAAAACTTGCAGGTAAAAAAGTTGGTTTCCTTCTTGATACAAAAGGACCAGAAATCCGTACAGAATTGTTCGAAGGTGAAGCTAAAGAGTATTCATACAAAACTGGTGAGAAAATCCGTGTTGCAACTAAACAAGGAATCAAATCAACTCGTGAAGTGATTGCATTGAACGTTGCTGGTGCTCTTGATATCTATGATGATGTTGAAGTTGGTCGTCAAGTGTTGGTTGACGATGGTAAACTTGGTCTTCGTGTGGTTGCTAAAGATGACGCAACTCGTGAATTTGAAGTTGAAGTTGAAAACGATGGTATCATCGCTAAACAAAAAGGTGTGAACATTCCTAACACTAAAATTCCTTTCCCAGCTCTTGCTGAACGCGATAACGACGATATCCGTTTCGGTCTTGAACAAGGTATCAACTTCATCGCGATTTCATTCGTACGTACTGCAAAAGACGTGAACGAAGTTCGTGCAATCTGTGAAGAAACTGGAAACGGACATGTTCAATTGTTCGCTAAAATCGAAAACCAACAAGGTATCGATAACTTGGATGAAATCATCGAAGCTGCTGATGGTATCATGATCGCTCGTGGTGACATGGGGATCGAAGTACCATTCGAAATGGTTCCAGTTTACCAAAAAATGATTATCACTAAAGTCAATGCTGCAGGTAAAGTTGTTATCACTGCAACAAACATGCTTGAAACAATGACTGAAAAACCACGTGCAACTCGTTCAGAAGTATCAGACGTATTCAACGCTGTTATCGACGGAACTGACGCAACAATGCTTTCAGGTGAGTCTGCAAACGGTAAATACCCACTTGAGTCAGTAACTACAATGGCTACAATCGATAAGAACGCTCAAACTCTTCTTAACGAATACGGACGTTTGAACTCAGATTCATTCGAACGTAACTCTAAGACAGAAGTAATGGCTTCAGCTGTTAAAGATGCTACTAACTCAATGGACATTAAATTGGTTGTAACTCTTACTAAGACAGGTCACACTGCACGTTTGATCTCTAAATACCGTCCAAATGCTGACATCTTAGCATTGACATTCGACGAATTGACAGAACGTGGATTGATGTTGAACTGGGGTGTTATCCCAATGTTGACAGATGCTCCATCATCAACTGACGATATGTTCGAAATCGCTGAACGTAAAGCAGTTGAAGCAGGTCTTGTACAATCTGGTGACGATATCGTTATCGTAGCTGGTGTACCACTTGGAGAAGCTGTTCGTACAAATACAATGCGTATCCGTACAGTACGTTAATTAATAGAAAAATAGCCTATCATATCAAGCTTTCTAGCCTGTATGATGGGCTTTTTTGTATATGGGAAAAGTTTACTACTTTTGATTTAATGCAACTGTAGCTAAAGAGTAAATCGTTGCGTGTTCCATACTTTTTGTGATGTGAGTATAAATCTGATTGGTCATCTTAGCATCTTTATGACCTACACGCGACATGATGGAATGAAGAGGAATATTGCTTTTTACAAGCAAACTAATAAGATATTGAGTGTAAATATAGATAAAAAACAACTCCCTGATGATTCAAGGAGTTGTCTATAGTTAAATTAGTTTTTTGAAGCTGCTTGGAATTCTGGGTTTTTCCATGCTTCGTCAATGATAGCTTGCAATTCTTTAGCAGATGCTTGCATTTTTTGAGTTTCTGCGTCGTTCAATGGGATATTTACTGGACGAACGATACCATGTGCACCAACAACAGCTGGTTGACCGATAAATACGTCTTTAACACCATATTGACCTTCTTGGAATACAGAAAGTGGAAGTACTGCATTTTCATCGTCAAGGATTGCTTTTGTAATACGAGCAAGCGCTACTGCGATACCGTAGTATGTTGCACCTTTTTTGTTGATGATTGTGTAGGCTGCATCACGAACGCCTTCGAACAATTCAATCAATTCAGCTTCTTGAACGTTTTGAGTATCTTTAAGGAATTCTTCAAGGTTTACACCAGCGATGTTTGCGTGTGACCAAACAGCGAATTCTGAGTCACCGTGTTCACCCATGATGTAGGCGTGAACTGAACGAGCATCAACGTCAAGTTTTTCAGCAAGTGCTTGACGGAAACGAGCTGAGTCAAGTGAAGTACCTGAACCGATAACACGTTCTTTAGGGAAACCAGAGAATTTCCAAGTTGAGTAAGTCAAAACGTCAACTGGGTTAGCAGCAACAAGGAAGATACCTTTGAAACCTGATTCAACAACTTGAGTTACGATTGATTTGTTGATAGCAAGGTTTTTACCTACAAGGTCAAGACGAGTTTCACCTGGTTTTTGAGGAGCACCTGCAGTGATTACAACAAGGTCAGCGTCTGCACAGTCAGAGTATTGAGCTGCATAGATTTTTTTAGGTGAAGTGAAGGCAAGGGCGTGACTAAGGTCAAGCGCGTCACCAACAGCTTTTTCATGCAATTGTGGAATTTCGATAATTCCAAGCTCTTGTGCAATTCCTTGGTTAACAAGTGCAAAAGCGTAAGATGAACCTACAGCACCATCTCCGACAAGGATAACTTTTTTGTGTTGTTTAGTTGAAGTCATTGTTCTAAACATCTCCTTAATTTTATTCAGGGATTTCCCCAGTTATTTTAATTCTATCACTTTTAAAAAGCTTTGTCACGAATATGCCTTGGAGTTCTTGATGTAAACGTTTTAGCTAATTTGGATACCTGAAATATGGCGGACATTATGGTATAATATTATTAATTACTAATAGTGAAATGAGGCATTTATTAATGCAGGATAGAAATTTAGTGAATGTCAATCTGACAAAGGAGATGAAGACGAGCTTTATCGATTACGCCATGAGTGTTATCGTAGCGCGGGCTCTTCCTGATGTTCGAGATGGCTTGAAACCTGTTCACCGTCGGATTCTCTATGGAATGAATGAATTGGGTGTTACTCCAGACAAACCCCATAAAAAATCTGCTCGTATTACAGGGGACGTCATGGGTAAATACCACCCACACGGGGATTCCTCTATCTATGAAGCAATGGTCCGTATGGCTCAATGGTGGAGCTACCGTTACATGCTTGTTGATGGACATGGAAACTTTGGTTCTATGGACGGGGACGGTGCTGCCGCCCAGCGTTATACTGAGGCACGTATGAGCAAGATTGCTCTGGAAATGCTTCGTGATATCAATAAAAATACGGTTGATTTCGTCGATAACTATGATGCCAATGAGCGTGAACCCTTGGTCTTGCCAGCTCGTTTTCCTAACCTCTTGGTCAATGGAGCAACTGGTATTGCCGTTGGGATGGCGACCAATATTCCGCCTCACAACTTGGGAGAAACCATTGATGCAGTGAAGTTGGTTATGGACAATCCTGAAGTGACTACCAAGGACTTGATGGAAGTCTTGCCTGGTCCAGATTTTCCAACAGGTGCCCTTGTCATGGGGAAATCAGGTATTCATAAGGCTTATGAAACAGGTAAAGGTTCGATTGTCCTTCGTTCTCGTACTGAAATCGAAGAAACTAAGACTGGTCGTGAACGAATCGTTGTAACGGAATTTCCTTACATGGTCAATAAAACCAAGGTGCATGAGCATATTGTTCGTTTGGTTCAGGAAAAACGCATTGAGGGGATCACAGCGGTTCGTGATGAGTCCAACCGTGAAGGGGTTCGTTTCGTGATTGAGGTCAAGCGAGATGCCTCAGCTAATGTTATCCTTAACAACCTCTTCAAGATGACCCAGATGCAAACCAATTTTGGTTTCAATATGCTTGCTATCCAAAATGGGGTACCGAAGATTTTGTCTTTGCGCCAGATCTTGGATGCTTACATCGAGCACCAAAAAGAAGTGGTTGTTCGTCGGACACGTTTTGATAAGGAAAAAGCGGAAGCACGTGCTCATATCTTAGAAGGTCTCTTGATTGCGCTAGACCATATCGACGAAGTGATTCGTATCATCCGTGCTAGTGAAACAGACGCAGAAGCACAAGCTGAGTTGATGAGTAAGTTTAAGCTTTCTGAACGTCAAAGTCAGGCTATCCTAGATATGCGTCTCCGTCGTTTGACAGGTTTGGAACGCGATAAGATTCAGTCTGAGTATGATGCTCTCTTGGCTCTGATTGCGGATTTGGCGGATATTCTGGCTAAGCCAGAACGTGTTTCTCAAATCATCAAAGACGAATTGGATGAAGTTAAGCGTAAGTTTGGCGACCAACGTCGTACAGAGTTGATGGTTGGTGAAGTTTTGAGTCTTGAAGATGAAGATTTGATTGAAGAGTCGGATGTTTTAATTACACTTTCTAACAAAGGCTACATTAAACGTCTGGACCAAGCTGAGTTTACTGCTCAAAAACGTGGTGGCCGCGGTGTTCAAGGAACAGGTGTTAAGGATGACGATTTTGTCCGAGAGTTAGTGTCAACTAGCACCCATGATCACCTGCTCTTCTTCACAAATAAAGGACGAGTCTATCGCCTGAAAGGTTATGAAATTCCTGAGTATGGTCGGACGGCCAAAGGGCTACCAGTAGTCAATCTCTTGAAATTGGACGAAGGTGAAAGTATTCAGACTATTATCAATGTTGAATCTGAACGCAGTGATGATGCTTACCTCTTCTTCACAACCCGTCATGGTATTGTGAAGCGAACCAGCGTCAAGGAATTTGCTAATATTCGTCAGAATGGACTTAAAGCACTGAACCTCAAAGATGAAGATGAGTTGATTAATGTCTTGTTGACGGAAGAAGATACGGATATTATCATTGGTACCAAGTTTGGTTATGCAGTTCGCTTTAATCAATCAGCTGTTCGTGGTATGAGTCGTATCGCCACTGGTGTGAAAGGTGTTAACCTTCGTGACGGAGACACAGTTGTTGGTGCTAGTGTGATTACAGACCAGGACGAGGTTCTTATCATCACTGAAAAAGGATTTGGTAAGCGCACAGTTGCGACTGAATATCCTACTAAAGGTCGTGGTGGTAAAGGGATGCAAACCGCTAAAATTACAGAAAAGAATGGTTCTCTTGCTGGTCTTATGACCGTTAAAGGTGATGAAGACTTGATGATTATCACTGATACAGGTGTCATGATTCGAACCAATGTTGCCAATATTTCACAAACAGGACGCTCAACTATGGGAGTTAAAGTAATGCGTCTGGATCAAGATGCTAAAATTGTGACCTTTACTACGGTTGCAGCGGCAGAAAAAGAAGAAGTTGGGACAGAAAACGAAACAGAAGGTGAAGCATAATGTCTCAAAAAAATAATAAGAAGAAAAATAAAAGAAAAAATCTGCTGACAAATATCCTAGCAGGATTTCTGATACTACTATCAATTGCTTTGATTTTTAATGCTAAAATTCGTGATATTTTCATAGTTTGGAATACCAATAAGTATCAAGTCAGTCAGGTATCAAAAGAAAAAATAGAAGAAAATCAGGATACAGAAGGAAATTTTGATTTTGATTCTGTCAATGCTATTTCCTCAGAAGCTGTTCTAGCTTCTCAATGGGATGCTCAAAAATTACCAGTTATCGGCGGAATTGCAGTTCCTGAATTAGAAATGAATCTGCCAATTTTTAAAGGGCTTGATAATGTCAATCTCTTCTATGGTGCTGGTACCATGAAACGCGATCAAGTGATGGGGAAAGGAAATTATAGTCTAGCTAGTCATCATATTTTTGGTGTCAATAATGCTAATAAAATGTTATTTTCTCCTTTGGATAACGCTAAAAATGGTATGAAGATTTATCTAACCGATAAAAATAAAGTTTATACTTATGAAATACGTGAAGTCAAACGGGTTACACCAGATCGTGTTGATGAAGTTGATGATAGAGATGGGGTCAATGAGATTACATTAGTAACCTGTGAAGACCTTGCTGCTACAGAACGTATTATTGTAAAAGGCGATTTGAAAGAAACAAAAGATTATTCACAAACATCTGATGAAATCCTAACAGCTTTCAATCAACCATATAAACAATTTTATTAATACAAATCAGTGAAATCCTGGATTTCACTGATTTTTTAAGATTTTCATAAAAATAAACTTTTATGAAATACAGAAAACGCTTCCTAAATTCAAGAGTTTGTGATATAATTATCAGGTAAAAAATTTTTAGGAGTTTATTATGGTTTCTTCAGAATTTATCTCAAAGATTGAATTTGCTTGCAAGAAGAAAGAAAGTCTTTATAGTCAAAGCAAATTTAAGTATGCGATTCGTTCTATGTTTGCAGGTGCTTTTTTAACCTTCAGTACAGCTGCTGGTGCAGTTGGAGCTGACTTGATTAATAAAATCGCACCAGGTAGTGGACGATTCCTCTTCCCATTCGTTTTCGCTTGGGGCTTGGCCTACATTGTTTTCTTGAATGCCGAGTTGGTAACATCAAACATGATGTTTTTGACTGCTGGTAGTTTCTTGAAAAAAATCTCTTGGAGAAAAACAGCAGAGATTTTACTATACTGTACCTTGTTCAACCTTATCGGAGCCTTGATAGCAGGTTGGGGATTTGCTCACTCAGCAGCCTATGCACATCTGACACACGATAGTTTCATCTCAGGAGTTGTTGAGATGAAGTTAGGCCGTTCAAATGAATTAGTTTTGCTTGAGGCGATTTTGGCAAATATTTTCGTTAATATTGCGATTCTTTCATTTGTTTTGGTCAAAGATGGCGGTGCCAAACTTTGGCTTGTGTTGTCAGCGATTTACATGTTTGTATTCTTAACAAACGAGCACATTGCGGCGAACTTTGCTTCTTTCGCGATTGTGAAATTCAGTGTTGCTGCGGATTCAATTGCTAACTTCGGTGTTGGAAATATGCTCCGTCATTGGGGAGTAACCTTCATCGGAAACTTTATCGGAGGAGGCCTCTTGATGGGTCTTCCATATGCCTTCCTCAATAAAAACGAAGATACTTATGTAGATTAAGAAAATGAGCACGATTGAGTCGTGCTTTTTTCGTTTTGTAAGAAGTAATAGTCGCTCCTTATATCAAAATATAGAAAAGAGGTATTAGTCAAGATAGGTCGATAGTGCTACAATATCCTTAATCAAACTATTTGGAGGTCGCCTTATGACTCGTGATTTTAAATTTGAAACTCTGCAACTACATGCTGGGCAAGTTGTGGATCCAGCTACCAAGTCTCGTGCAGTGCCAATTTATCAGACAACATCCTTCGTTTTTGATGATACGCAGGAAGGTGCTGATCTGTTTGCCTTGAGAAAAGCAGGCAACATCTATACTCGTATTACAAATCCTACAACGGCTGCCTTTGAAGAAAGAATCGCTGCCCTTGAAGGTGGTGTTGGAGCTCTTGCAACAGCTTCAGGTATGGCCGCAGTGACTTATACGATTTTGGCTCTTGCCCATGCTGGTGACCACGTGGTAGCAGCGTCAACTATTTACGGTGGGACTTTCAATCTCTTGAAAGAAACCCTTCCTCGTTATGGGATTACAACAACCTTTGTGGATGTGGATAATTTGGAGGAAGTAGAAGCAGCTATCAATGACAATACGAAACTTGTCTTGATTGAAACCTTGGGTAACCCTTTGATTAACATTCCTGATTTGGAAAAATTGGCTGAGATTGCGCATAAACACCAGATTCCACTCGTTTCGGACAATACCTTTGCCACACCTTACTTGATTAATGTCTTTTCTCACGGTGTAGATATTGCCATTCATTCTGCGACTAAGTTTATCGGTGGTCATGGTACGACTATTGGAGGAGTGATTGTCGATAGTGGTCGTTTTGACTGGGCGGCTTCAGGGAAATTCCCTCAATTTGTTGAGGAAGACCCAAGTTACCACAATTTGAGCTATACTCGTGATGTGGGTGCAGCAGCCTTTATTATCGCTGTTCGTGTTCAATTACTTCGTGATACAGGCGCAGCCTTGTCTCCATTTAATGCCTTTCTCTTGCTCCAAGGACTTGAAACCCTTTCTCTACGTGTGGAACGTCACGTGCAAAATGCAGAGAAAATTGTTGAGTTCCTTGTCAACCATCCTAAGGTAGAAAAGGTCAACTATCCAAAACTTGCAGACAGTCCTTATCATGCCTTGGCTGAGAAATACTTGCCAAAAGGTGTGGGCTCCATCTTTACCTTCCATGTCAAAGGTGGGGAGGCAGAAGCTCGCAAGGTAATTGACAATTTAGAAATCTTCTCTGATCTTGCAAACGTAGCAGATGCTAAATCGCTTGTTGTCCATCCAGCAACAACCACTCACGGTCAATTGTCAGAAAAAGACCTAGAAGCAGCAGGTGTCACACCAAACCAAATCCGTTTGTCTATCGGACTTGAAAATGTAGAGGATTTGATTGAAGACTTGCGCTTGGCCTTGGAAAAAATTTAAAGTAAAAGAAGATAAACAGTGGG
>CAJNCE010000022.1:0-15558 GCA_905221185.1 bacterium
GACATTAAACCAGTTAGTCGTGGTTTAGGTCTTTCTCGGACTGCTAGATAGTTTTCTACTACTGTGCTTATTCTATTCGTCAAATCATGTTCGCTTTCTTTACTCAAACTAAACATATCCTTCCACCCCTTTCAGTGTTAAATTCATTCTATCCCTCATTTTCTAAGCTGGTTTATGAAATATCATTTGCCCTTTTATTGCCCTATGTAAAATATCTTCCTGATCCTTTATGATCATCTCAATAGTTTTAAGAACCTTATATCTTATCTCTTTATCCGAAAGTTGATTATCTAATATTCCTAAAATTGTTGATAGATTTTTTATATTACCTATATACAAATTTATAAAAGTCTCTTTAGTTAAGCTTGACTTATCTAGCTTCTCTTTAAAATCAGTATATAAATTTACTTCACAAGTCATTTAATCGCTCCTTGTTTATTGATACCTGCAAGCTGAATATAACGCCCATAGAAAGGGTTTAAATCTTCACTAGGTATTTCTCCCAGTTTCCTGTTTTCTCGCTCCAGTTGGGCGCTCTTTTTACGGTCTCGATGGTTTAGGTAAATTAGAAAGCCAATCAAAATCACGGTAAAAATAAGCGCCTGTGTATTACTTAAATCTAGTTCATTCATGCTATGCCCTCGCTTTGTAATTCTTGATATAATTTACTTGATAGCTTCGCTCCATCTTCAGAAAGTCGTACACCTCTTCTGGAGTTACTTTATCATCTAAAAAGTCAATGATGAACTGAAAGAGGTTCTGATTTCTATCCTTGATTTTAGTCATTAGCTTATCAAATTCCGTTTGTGTCATGTTGTCTAGGTCTAGAGTCATTTTAAAAGCCCTCTTTTTTGTAAATCAGAAACTACTAAACTTCGTAAATACGTCCAAGTTGAAGCAGTCTCATGAGTAATATCATTACTTAACTTGTTTTCGCTTATTACTTGATTTAAGTAATTGAATAGCAACCAGTCAGGTTTTTTATTGTACATTTCAGCACACTCATCGTCATATTTTTTTAATTCTCCCAGTAAGTTCTCAACATTCTTATTATAAAATTCTTCATGACTCGCTTCCTGCATCTTGTACGCTTCAGATAATTTATAAAAACTTAACCATAAATCAGTAATTACTGAATTACAATCTTCAACAATTTCCATTGCGCCAATATGATTCTTAGAATTATGCCACTCTGATAAAATATCTAGCTTTTCCTCTACAAGTACCAACTCTTTTTCAAATTCTTTAAAATAATCATTCATGTTTTTACCTTTTTCTTTTGGTTTGCCTGTTTCCTATACACGATTAGTACCACTCCAAACGCTGGGCGATTGCCCCAAGTTGGCGAACGCTTGTAGTGGTATTTCGTGAGTAATTACCCATTTTTCAGCTAAACAAGGTCTTAGAATCACCCTGTCAGCACTTGTTTTTCAAAACCTTTTCTAATTGCTTGCCTGCTCTTCGGTTTTTGTATGTATTTGATAAAATAGCTGTTTTCTGCTATAATCGGAGCATAGAAAAAATTTCTATATCCTTAATCTTGTCGCTTGCTCTCCTCGGTCAAAATTTGAGCAAGTGATTTTTTATTTTCTTTTTGCATGATTACCACCCGACTGTGGTTTATAAATCAAGTCTTTACTTTCGATAAGATCTAGAATCCAACTGAATCCCTGCTCTACTGTCTCAAGAAATGCGCCTAGGTCTTCACTGCCCAAGTTCTCATAGTTCATACAAAGATATTCGGCTAGTTGTCTGTCTTTCTCAACTAGCTTTTTAAAATCCTTGGAATACTTAGGAATTTCTAACCCTTTGGCATTTGTAACTGTCTTAAATTCATTTTCCATTTTCTATACTCCTATACTTTAAAAATTAGTTCTTTAATTTCTGAATACCCCCTATTCAAGTTAATCATCGCTATTGCCATATCTTCCAAGCGCTGATAGTTTGTAAGTTCATCACTGGTTAAACTGTCAATACCGTTTCCACTTTCTCGCTCTTGCATGAGTTGAGACTTGTTTTTCCCTGTAGCTCCCTTTAGCAGTAAGTTTGTAAGTGTACTATAGGCATGCTTGGGCGCTTTCTCCCATGATTTGATAGCTTCGGTTAAGCTCTTGCGCTTTGGCTTTTCCAGTTCCCTTTGAAGATAGCGTTTAGAAAGTTCATCACGCATTTCAAAGAATGCTTTGACTAGGTTCATTTTGAATTGCCGTACAGGTTCGGTATTCTTTAGATAAGTGATCAGCAATGTAGCCTGTTGTTCATTCAAACGATAGATTTTCATCGGTCGCCCTCGTCTATCTAATTTACGGATTTCAAATCCGATTATTCCGTAACTTTCAAAATCCTCTTGATGATTTCTTATTAAACTTTGTACTGTATCGTGCTTTACTTCAGCACATTCGGCGATGATTTCGCTCGTAGTATACGGCTCTTTCTTGCCGTCCATGTAAACCAGTTCCATTAGTTCACTCCTTTCTTCTTTTGTCAGTGCTTGCCACCTAAAACAGTACCAAGGTAAAGCATTAAAGTAGGGTAAAATCGGAGAATATGAACCCCTACAAACCCTTGATACTGCTATAGGTAACAAGCAAATTACACTAGCGAATATTTAGCTAGATCCGTTTATCAATCCCCAGTGGTAAAGCACCACATGAGAAACTTGTAAATGTATTGAAGTATTGCGATCTGTTCGCTCCTTTCTAATAATCTTCAGCAAGCCACTGCATGGCTTTTTGATAAATACTAGGCTTTACTTCGCCACCGTCTCGGATTTTGCGATAGGTAACTTGTGAAACCCCTATTTCTTCGCCTGCTTGCTTTGCAGTCAATTTCTTGTCTGCTTGCTTTCGGCGAATCGCTTTTGCTTGTGTTGAGGTAATAAGCAATGAAGTTCCCCCCTTTCTTTTCTAACATTTTTGTTAGTTCTTCTGTATTCTACTAAATAAAATGTTAGTTGTCAAGAATTTCTAACATTTTTGTTAAAGATTTATTTTTTGTGTTATAATTATCTTGAGGTAATATACGATGAACAAATTACAAGAATTACGAAAGAGTAAAGGGGACACCCAAAAAACACTTGCTGAACTTCTTGGAGTATCAGAGATGACTATATCCCGTTGGGAAAAAGAAAAAGAATTAAAAATTAAATATGAATATACACAAAAACTAGCTGACTACTTCGGGGTAAGCGTTGGGTATTTGTTGGGGCATGAGGATTATAAAACTATTCAAAATGATGCACTTGGTAGCCATAAAGATATGGCAAAATTATTACATACTAACCCAGATTCTAAAAATATAATTTCAGTGTACGATGAGACTAATCGAAAAAATGGGAAGTGGATTTTATCTGTTTTTGTAAAAGCTGATAACCTTCCCATAATCGAACAAGATATTAAGGATCTTATTCTTAAAGAGTGGAAAAAAACTCACTCCGAAGATTATGACGAAAAAATATATGGGACTCTTTCTGATAATATTTCAAGAATCTACATAGCTCTTGGACAATTGCCAATACTTTTTAAAGATTTTTTTGGTTCTTTTCTATCCCTTCCAACATCTGATAAAAAAATCGTTATGCAACTAGTAAATAGTCTATACGCAAAAAATAGAGGTATAGGTATCATAGAAGAGCATCCTGATAAAAAATAATTTGAAAATTACTTAGAATTATCTGATAAAAAACTAAAAAAGAGTAACCCCCCATAGGATTTTTTGACACTGAATCAAGAAACCTTACAGAATTAGAAGATGTTATCAATAAACAAGCTTCAAAAGGTTATCGCCTTCATACCATCACAACCGCCAATGGTGGAAGCAAAGGTTTAGGCGGTGGTGACCGCATTCAAGCCACAATGGTTTTTGAAAAAATTCTATACCCCCCCATCTTTTATCAGAAAACATCAGCATATCGGAGACTTACTTATGAAAAAATTACTAAGCACATCAGCTGTTTTACTTTCTGCCACCGTCCTAGTAGCTTGCTCTAACAATCAATCAGTTACCAAAGATAGCTCGGAGCAACCAAAAACGGAGCAAAAAAATACTACTTCAACAAACGTTAAAGCCAAAGTAGATAACAGTAAATACGATGATTTAATTTCTGAAATCAAATCAAAATTAGATCCTGAATCAACTGGCGCAATAAGCGTAAAAATTCAAAATAACGTAATCGATTCAGATTCATCCGAACCGCATGATACAATCATGATTTTGCTAACTGGAACGGCTAAAGATAACGCAAAAGAGACTATGGCCGCAATCAATTCAAATTCTGCTACAACTAATCAGCAAAATGCAATTACCGTATTTCGGATGTCTATATCTGAGTTTGCTAAAAAATTACCAGACGACAATACTACTCTTTCCCTTGGGTATGAAAAATCTGCTGATCAATACGACTTAATCGCAAAATCTTCAAAACAAAAAGATTTTATCCCTGTTGGCGAAATCATCGTAAATTAAAAAACTCCCCCATATTCTCCAATAGCAACCCTCTTTCAACGGTCTATTGTCCAAAAACAGGGGAAATTGAAGAATAGAAAGCCGATTTGACCCAACAAAACGGAGTAAAGAAAAATCAATTATTTTGAACAAAAGTGTTGACTAACATTTAAAATTATCATACAATGAAGGTACTTAAGAGAATAGCGCCCGATAATTCTCAGTGAAACGGGATAGCGAAAAAAGCGCCTTCTATGTATTTAGGAGGTGCCTTTTTTTGTCCAAACCATTCAAGACTATACAAGAACAAATAGAGTTATTACATAAACGGGGGCTTGTAATATCTGACTATTCCAAAACAAAAAAGTACCTACTAACAAATAACTACTACAGTATTATCAATGGTTACAGTAAATATTTTACTGATCAACACAACAATTATATACAAGGTGCTAATTTCTCGGAAATTACTTATACATACTTTTATGATAAGGAAATCAAATACACCTTCCTAAAAGCTATCTTAGAAGCTGAGAAACACATAAAATCTATATTAGCTTATGTTTTTTCCGAGGCTTACCCTACTACTCCTTATTTTTACTTAGATTACCAAAACTACGACTACAAGAAAAACAAGAGGACTGTCCCTTTTGTGATTCGTCAAATCGTAAAAATCATTGATAAACATAAATCAAGCCGAAAAAGCAATAGCATACAACACTATTTCAATAAACATGATGACGTCCCTTTCTGGGTAATCGTGGATTACTTGACTTTTGGAGATATACTCGCAATTTTAAAGAGTTTGCCACTCTCCCTACAAGATAGAATTGCAAAGAAGTCTTACAGTTTTATTAGTGAACACTGCACTATTAAGAAAACTTTTACTAGGGATATGCTGATTTCCTTTGTTGAAAACCTAGCAGAAACTAGAAATGTTTGCGCTCACGATAACCGCTTATATGGTTTCAAGTGTAGAAATAGCTTGAAATACTATCCTGATTTACACGACAAACACAATATAAAGAATACAGACGCAAAAAGTAGTCCTTATCATACCATGATTGCGTTACAATGTTTCCTAAGCGCTAATGAGTATGCCAAACTACATAATACGCTTCTATCACGATTTAAAGACTTCTCTAAACATTTGCATACACTCTCTATTGACTTCTTTTTAAACGAACTGGGATTTCCTCCTAATTGGCAACAATCAAATAAACTCGTTCATTAAAGAACCTCATATAAGCCCCATATCCGCCTTGTTTCTTATTCTGGTACATTTTACCGTCTGACTGCTTAAAATCGAAAATAGGGGCATTCCCGAAGCCCCTCGCATGGTATAAACTCAAAACCTTTTCTAATTGCTTGCCTGCTGATGGAAAAGGAGTAAAACCATGAAGATTACAGAATACAAAAAGAAAGATGGATCAGTAGTTTACCGTTCCAGCGTTTATCTTGGCATCGATACCGTAACAGGTAAGAAAGTCAAGACAACTATTTCAGACAGAACTAAGAATAGACTCAAAAGCAAGGCTATCCAAGCCAAGGTAGAGTTTGAAAAAAACGGCTCAACGGTTATAAAAGCCGTTAATGTCAGCACCTATCAGGAATTGACGGAACTCTGGCTAGAGAATTATTGCCATACAGTTAAACATAGCACCCTTATAGGCGCAAAAAACAACATAAGAAAGTATCTCCTACCAGCCTTTGGAAACTACAAACTGGATAAACTGACGCCCCCTATTATTCAGCACCAGGTAAACCAGTGGGCGATAGATTACAACCAACTAGGGAAAGGTTATCAGCAATATAACCAACTCCATGCCTTAAATAAACGCATATTATCCTATGCCGTTTCCTTGCAAGTCATTGCTTCAAATCCAGCTAGTGATATCATCGTCCCACGGCGCAAACCAAAAGAAGGACAAAAACTGAAATATCTGGATGACGATAATTTGAAAAAATTCTTAGATTATCTGGATCAGTTGCCAAACACTTACAAAAATTTCTCTGATACGGTGTTATATAAGACACTTCTAGCGACTGGTTTGCGTATTCGTGAGTGTCTAGCCTTGAAATGGTCTGATATTGACCTACAAAACGGTAGCATTTCAGTCACCAAGACTTTAAACACCCTCAAGGAAATCACTAGCCCTAAAAGTAAAAGTAGCATTAGAGAAATAGCACTGGATACCAAAACGGTACTCATGCTTCGGCTCTATAAAGCAAGACAATCCCAAGTAGGTAGGGAGATAGGGATGACTTTTGAAAAAGTGTTCTCTGATACCTTTGACAATTATAGAGAAGCTGGAGCACTCAGATTCAGACTAGAAAAGCATTTAAAACTGGCTGGATGTCCTCGTTTGAGTTTCCACGCCTTCCGACACACCCACGCTAGTCTATTGCTTAATGCTGGCCTGCCATACAAAGAAATCCAAACACGGCTTGGCCATTCTAAAATTTCAATGACTATGGACATCTATAGCCACCTATCCAAAGACAATAAGAAAAAGGCGACTTCCTTTTATGAAAAAGCCATTGAGAATTTACAAAGTTCCTAAAAAGTTCTTAAAATTCATCATTAAGGGACAAAAAACGGCTATATCAAGGGGTTTCAGCTTTTTCTCACATTTTGAGTTATAATAGAACTATGAAAATCACAAAACTTGAAAAGAAAAAAAGACTCTATCTGATGGAGCTTGATAGTGGTGACAAATGCTACATTACTGAAGATACAATTGTTCGTTTTATGCTATCGAGAGATAAGGTGATAAGCGAAGAAGAATTGAAGGAAATTCAGGACTTTGCCCAATTTTCTTATGGTAAGAATCTAGCCCTCTACCACCTATCCTTTAAAGCACGTACTGAAAAAGAGGTCAGAGAATATCTAAAAAAATATGATATTAATGAAAAAATAGTTTCTCAAGTCATTGCTAATCTTAAAGAAGATAAGTGGATTAATGATAGCCAGTACGCTTATGCTATCATCAATACCAATCAACTTTCAGGAGACAAGGGCCCTTATGTACTGACTCAGAAATTAGTACAAAAAGGAATTTCAAAATCTACTATAGAAGAAATCTTGAATGATTTTGATTTTTCGGAAGTTGCTCAACGTGTAGCTAATAAACTATTAAAAAAATATGAGGGAAAACTTCCTGCTCGTGCCTTGCAAGATAAGATTATCCAAAACTTGACCAACAAAGGATTCTCTTACTCTGATGCTAAAAGTGCCTTTGACGAGTTGGATAGTCAAGTTGACCAAGAAACAACTCAGGAACTCATCTTCAAGGAACTTGATAAGCAATATGCTAAGTATGTCCGAAAATATGAAGGATACGAACTTAAACAGCGTTTAACTCAAGTTTTAGCACGAAAAGGCTACGATTTTTCGGATATAGCAAGCGCTCTCAGAGAATATCTTTAATTTTTTCATGTAAAATTCACAGATTTTAGGCAATTTTATGGTACAATAATAAACGATAAACTTATAAATTGTAGAAAGTTGGTTAGTTATGAAGCTTCCAAAAGAAGGCGACTTTATTACAATTCAAAGTTATAAGCATGATGGGAGTCTCCACCGAACTTGGCGGGACACCATGGTACTAAAAACAACAGAAAACGCCATTATTGGTGTCAACGATCATACACTGGTTACCGAAAGTGATGGTCGTCGTTGGGTCACTCGAGAACCGGCTATTGTTTACTTTCACAAGAAATATTGGTTTAATATCATTGCCATGATTCGCGATAATGGAATTTCCTACTATTGCAATATGGCTAGCCCCTACTATCTGGATGAAGAAGCACTGAAGTATATTGATTACGATTTGGATGTTAAAATTTTTACAGATGGGGAAAAACGTCTCTTGGACGTTGAGGAATATGAGCGCCACAAACGCAAAATGAATTATTCTGATGATTTGGACTATATTTTAAAAGAACATGTCAAAATTCTTGTTGATTGGATTAACAATGGACGTGGTCCTTTCTCAGAAGCCTATGTAAACATTTGGTACAAGCGCTATGTAGAACTAAAGAATCGGTAAAGTTGTCAAACTGGGGTGAGAGCCCTGGTTTTTTATTTTAATACTCAGAGCAAACTAGGAAACTAGCCACAGATTGCTCAAAACACTGTTTTGAGGTTATAGATAAGACTGACGAAGTCAGTCACATATATACGGCAAGGCGACGTTGACGCGGTTTGAAGAGATTTTCGAAGAGTATAAAAACCCAGCTTTGCAGCTGGGCTTATCCCTATATATCTAATTTTGTAACAGTAAATTTGATGTGGGAATAGTCTTTTTCAACATCCTTATCTAGCAAGAAAGCTGTAGCGTCTTTCTTAACTTGAACCAGGTCAATATTCTGCGCTTGGGCTGCATAGACACATCCACAATAACATTGACGGTAGATATCATACTCCTCACACATCTCTACTGAACGTTTATAGCCTTGATTTTTCTTGAAATCGCTGGGAAGATAGTGGGTGGTATAAATCTTTTGCACATCAATTCCGATGCTGTTGATGGTTTGGGAATTCTTATGAGGACTGATGGTTAAAGCCGAACCGAAGTAGTCAAAGCCTAAATCCATAGCCACTTGCGCTGTTTTATCCAGACGGTAGTCAAAGCAAACCTTACAACGGTCGCCACCTTCGGGCTCCTCCTCTAGTCCCCTAACTAGTTTTCTGTATTCATTTGGTTCGTAGGGAGCTTCTAGGTACTGAACCGTATTTCCTGTCCGCTCATTGAAATCACTGACAAATTTCTTGGTAACATAGGCCCGCTTATGGTATTCTGCCTTGGGATGGATATTAGAATTGGCAAAATAGATGGTCACGTCTGCATACTTAGTCAAATATTCTAGAGTATAGGTACTGCAAGGGGCGCAGCAAACATGCATGAGAATAGTTGGACGTTGCTCATTTTTCTCCCATACTTGTACCATTTTCTGCATGACACGGTCATAATTAATCTTCTGATTGGGGTTCATCTTGCTCAGAATTTCTTCTACATCGATCATGTTCTTCTCCTTTTTCTAGTCTTATTTTATCATATAAGTTAGGAGAGCTCAAATCTATTTAGAAGTGAATAGCATAAAAAGGAGGGAATACGCACCCCTCCTTTTAGAGTTTTTACATCATGCCGCCCATCATGCTTGGATCCATTGCTGGAGATGGGGCTACTGGTTCTGGCTTATTGGCTACGACTGCTTCTGTTGTCAAAATCAAGCTGGCTACAGATGCTGCATTTTGAAGGGCTGAACGGCTAACTTTAACTGGGTCGATAATCCCCTCTTCAATCATATTGACCCACTCACCAGTTGCTGCGTTGAAACCTGTACCAACTTCAGCATTTTTCAAACGATCGATAACGATAGATCCTTCAAATCCTGCATTGTGGGCGATTTGACGAACAGGTTCTTCCAAGGCACGGAGTACAATATTGCGTCCTGTTGCTTCATCTCCTGTCAATTCCAAATTGGCCACTGCTGGGATAACATTTACAAGAGCTGTTCCACCACCAGCAACGATTCCTTCTTCAACAGCTGCACGAGTAGCGTTAAGGGCATCTTCAATACGAAGTTTCATTTCTTTCAATTCAGTTTCAGTTGCAGCTCCGACTTTGATGACTGCGACACCACCTGACAATTTTGCCAAGCGTTCTTGTAATTTTTCACGATCAAATTCAGAAGTTGTGGTTTCGATTTGAGACTTGATAACCGCAACACGGTGAGAAATCGCTTCAGGATTTCCAGCACCTTCTACGATAACAGTGCTATCTTTGTCCACAGTTACTCTCGCTGCTTGACCAAGCGCTTCAATTGTAGCATCTTTCAACTCAAGACCAAGATCTTCTGTGATAACTGTTCCACCTGTCAAGATGGCGATATCTTCAAGCATGGCTTTACGACGGTCACCAAAACCAGGTGCCTTGACTGCTACTACGTTGAAGGTTCCACGAATCTTGTTCAAAACAAGAGTTGGAAGAGCTTCACCATCCACATCATCCGCAATAATCAAGAGGGGACGATTGCTTTGGAGAATGCTTTCTAGGAGTGGCAAGATCTCTTGGATATTTGAAATCTTCTTATCGGTAATCAAAATGTATGGATTTTCAAGGTCAGCTACCATTTTTTCGCTATCTGTCACCATGTACTGTGAAAGGTAACCGCGGTCAAACTGCATTCCTTCTACAACTTCAAGTT
Source organism: bacterium (assembly GCA_905221185.1). Classification (GTDB taxonomy): domain Bacteria; phylum Bacillota; class Bacilli; order Lactobacillales; family Streptococcaceae; genus Streptococcus. Next base: position 10,657 of record CAJNCE010000022.1, read on the forward strand.
CTGTTTCCATACCACGTGACTCTTCAATGGTGATGACTCCGTCTTTACCAACTTTTTCCATAGCTTCAGAAATGTATTCGCCGACTTTTTCAGAACGAGAAGACACGGCAGCAACCTGAGCGATGGCTTCTTTATTGGCAACTGGAATAGCGTTATTTTTCAAGGCTTCTACAGCTGCGGCAACTGCTGTTTCAATCCCACGACGAATGCCGATTGGATTTGCTCCTGCTGTGACGTTTTTGATTCCTTCGCGGACGATCGCTTGGGTCAAAACAGTTGCAGTTGTAGTCCCGTCACCTGCGATATCATTGGTTTTTGAAGCTACTTCTGATACCAATTTGGCACCCATATTTTCAAAATGGTCTTCCAACTCGATTTCTTTGGCAATGGTCACACCGTCATTGGTAATCAATGGTGAACCGAATGATTTTTCAAGAACGACATTACGACCTTTTGGTCCCAAGGTTACTTTAACAGTGTCTGCAAGGATATCGACACCACGGACCATAGCTGAACGGGCATCTGATGAAAATTTAATTTCTTTTGACATACTTACTTTCTCCTTCTATTCTTCAATAATAGCTAAGATGTTAGCTTCGCCAACGATGATGTACTTTTCATCGCCGTCTTTGACATCGAGACCTGCGTGAGCTTCAACTAAGACACGGTCGCCAGGCTTAACGCTTGGAGCCACCAAATCACCGTTCAAGGTACGAACTCCTTGTCCAGTAGCTACAACTTGGGCTGTTTTTGTTTTTTCTTGGGCTGAGCCTGCAAGTACAAAGCCTCCAACAGTTTGTTCTTTTTCTTCGATTTTCAAGACCACACGGTCTCCTAATGGTTTCAACATCTGTTTTCCTCCATAATGAGATAGATATCATTAGCACTCTTTATATCTGAGTGCTAATTCATAGTTCTATTGTATCACTTGGTCAGAAATAGTCAAGAAAAAAGTCTGACTTTGGCAAGATAAAAAGCCTGAGACCAACTCAGACTTTTCAATGCTTAAAATGGCAATTCTTCCTCTTCCAAGACCAAATCTGCTAAATCTTGGCCTGCGTTGTTTTCACGCATGGCACGTTGGGCACGGCTTTCCAAGAGTTGGAATCCTGTGACAAGGACTTCGGTCACATAATTCATCTGGCCATTTTTCTCAAAACGACGAGTACGCAATTCCCCATCAACGGAAATGAGACTACCTTTGGTTGCATAGCTTGCCAAAGTTTCTGCTAGTCTGCCCCAAAGGACCACATTGACAAAATCAGCCTCGCGTTCCCCATTTTGGTCTTTGTAACGACGGTTCACAGCGATAGTTGCACGCGCTACTGACTTGTCATTGTTGGTTTTGTGCAATTCTGGCGTTGCCACGGTTCTTCCAATAAGAATAACTTTATTATACATATTTTCTTCCTCCTACTTATCTATTCGTAGGAAATCAAAAAAAGTTACAGAAATTTGTAACTTTTCGAGAAAAAGTTTTATTTTTTATGAACCATGAAACCTGTCGCCTGTTGATTGGCCATAATGGTCATGTCTGTAATCTGCACACGACGCGGTTGACTGGTCACATAGACCACTGTGTCTGCAATATCCTGAGCTTGCAAGGCTTCGATTCCCTGATAGACCGCCTCAGCACGCTCTTTGTCACCATGAAAACGAACTGTAGAGAAATCTGTTTCGACAATTCCAGGCTGAATGGTTGTCACTTTGATATCCGTTGCGATGTTATCAATTCGCAGTCCATCTGAAAAGGTTTTAACTGCCGCCTTGGTTGCTGAGTAAACAGCGGCTCCCGCATAAGCATAGATTCCTGCGGTTGACCCCATATTGATAATATGACCTTGATTTGCTTTTACCATTGCTGGCAAGAAACAGCGAGTAACCGCCATCAAACCTTTGACATTGGTATCCAACATGGTCAGCATATCCAACTCTTCATAGTCCTGATAGGGTGCCAAGCCTAGAGCCAGTCCGGCGTTATTGACCAAGATATCAAGCTGCCCTATCGTTTCTAGAATATCGGAGCAGACAGTCTTCACCATAGTCATATCTGTCACATCTAATGGAAAGGTCCAAACTGTTTGATTTGGATAGATTGCTGCAAACTCTGACTTGAGGGTTTCTAGTCTGTCTATCCGTCGCCCTGTTAGAACGACATTCTCCCCCTGCTCCAGATAAGCACGCGCAATCGCTTCACCAATTCCAGATGTCGCCCCTGTAATTACTACATTTTTTGCCATCTTATCCCCCTATCTGGTCTATCAGATACTGACAACTTCCTAGGCAGTCCAGTGTTTAGCTGGGTCAAATGAAGTTCCGACAACTTGGTCTTCTGATAATTCAATAATACCACGTTTTTGCGGAGCATTTGGCAGATGCAATTCACGAGGACTACACATCATGCCAAAACTCTTTTCACCGCGAAGTTCACCTGGGAAAATAAGATTGCCTTTGGGCATCATCGCTCCAGGAAGAGCTACAATGGTTTTCAATCCAACACGCGCATTAGGAGCCCCTGCAACGATTTGCACTGTCTTGTCACTTGCGACTGCAACTTGGCAGATGTTGAGGTGGTCACTATCAGGATGGGCTACCATCTCGACAATCTCACCAACAACAAACTTAGGTTCCTTGTCATTAACAATTTCCTCTGTAAAACCTTCCGCCTGCAATTCTTGGTTCAAACGAGCGACTTGCTCATCTGTCAAAAAGACTTGACCGCGCTCTGCAATTTCAAAGAAACTTGAAACTTCGAAAATATTCCAAGCCACTGTTTCCCCATTATCTTTAAGGAAAACACGGGCTACCTTGCCTTTGCGTTCCACATCCAGTTTAGCATCTCCGCTATTTTTAACGATGACCATAAGGACATCGCCGACATGTTCTTTGTTATATGTAAAAATCATTGTTTCCTTTTTCTCCTATTTCAATCCTGCTAAAAAGTCATTAATTTGTTGTTTACTTTTACGGTCGCGATTGACAAAACGGCCGATTTCCTTGTCCTTTTCTAGAACAACAAGGCTAGGGATTCCGTACACATCCCAGAGTTTGGCCAAATCCATATACTGGTCTCGGTCCACTCGAATAAAGGTGAACTCTGGATTGGTCTCCTCAATTTCTGGCAAGGCAGGATAGATGTAACGACAATCGCCACACCAGTCTGCCACAAAAAGGAAGACTTTCTTGCCATCTTTTTCTACTAAAGATGCCAATTCTTCTAAACTTGCTGGTTGTATCATAAGACTTCCTCCTCATAGACCAGGTCTTCATTTTCATAGACAAAGGTATAATGACGGCCATCCTCAAAAATGACGCCGCCAACCAAGCTCTCCAGACTACTTTCATAAACTTGAACATAGAGGGTCGCAATTTCCCCCATGTCTGAAAAATGGTTTCGTACAATCGCTGTCAACTCTTCCTGAGTCTTCATGAGATTACGGTCATCTGCAACTTTTTTCGTAGCAAGGGCAAGGCTTCCAATACCAAGCAGAGCCAAGCCTGCCATCCACATTTTTTTAGCTTTCATACCATTCATTTTAACACAAAAAACGCCTCAGGACAAATGAGGAAGCAGCATAAAAGCAAGTAAAAAGCCTCTTCCTTGCAGGAAAAGGACTTCTTGTTCTTATTGCCAGGCACCTGAATTGCCAACGTAGTAGCCATCTGGTGTGTAGGTATTGCGAAACATCTTACCTGATGAAGCGAGGTAATACCACTTGCCATTGTCTTTGACCCAATCATTCGCAATCATGGCACCAGAAGAACTTACATAATACCATTCTCCCTTATCATAAACCCAAGTGCTTGCTTTCATGGATCCTGAAGTCGATAAATAGTACCACTTGCCTTGGTCATAAAGCCAGTCACCAGCAATCATAGCCCCTGATGATTTAAAGGCATACCAGTTGCCACCTTGATAGAGCCAAGTTTGATTGAACATGACTCCTTTATCGTTCATAAAGTACCAAGTTTCCTTGTCCTTAACCCAATCGTTCTGCACTAATTGACCTTGTTTTTGATAGTACCAGTTTTGGTTTGATTTTAGCCAGCTTTCTGCTTTTACAATCGGATAAAGTTCTTTGAAAGATTCTCCATCATATTTATGACTAATAGACTTTTGTTTTTCAAGTTTCAACTCACTATTGTCATAGTCTGCCCAAGCATATACTTTTTGACCATTAACAGTTTCTGGTAGGGTGGCAGTGTAAGTCTTTGTTTGATAGTCCCATTTAGTATCAAGGTAGGTGTATTGATCATTTGACTCTTCAATACGATAGTAACCTCTCTTTCCACTATCATTATGAATATCATCCACAACTTTCGTTGACCAGGTCTTCACTTCATTTCCACTCTTAGCCTCGACCTTGATATCTCCTCTATAGCCATATGGAACATAGAAATTCAGATAACGCCCTTCTACACCAATCATAGACTTGTCCTTTTCTTGACCTAGGAAATTGACAGTCTGATCTTGACCATTGAGACTAACCGTCCACTCGATTTTCTCGGTTTTTGGCAAATCCAATACTTTAATATCCACTTCATGGCCATTATTAAATCGGAGAATCTTGCCATCTTGATACTGAACTCCACATTTAACAACCCATTCTTCTTTTAGCTCGAATGCCTGACCTGAATGAGGAAAAGCCAGTAAAGCTAGGCCTGCTAGAGACAAACCAAATAGTGTGATTTTTTTCATTGTAAATCCTCCTTAACTTTTGTTATGTTAATTATATCACTATGTTTTTAATTTGCAAATATTATCCTAAATATGCTAGCAAAAAACCTCTGAGATTCTTCTCAAAGGTTCTGATTTGGCTAATTAGGCTCTATAATATTTGTAGTGGGTAAATCCCCTATAGATATTATGGAGCCTATTTTTGTGTAGAAAAAAAGTCCCAT
>CAJNCE010000023.1:0-15216 GCA_905221185.1 bacterium
ATGGGACTTTTTTTCTACACAAAAATAGGCTCCATAATATCTATAGGGGATTTACCCACTACAAATATTATAGAGCCGTTCTTTTTTCGTATTTCATAAACATTTCATATTTGGGTTTTATAATAGTCTTACAAATATGGAGGTGACAAATGAATCCAATCCAAAGAGCTTGGGCTTATGTCAGCAGAAAACGGCTGAGAAGTTTTATTTTATTTCTGATTTTATTTGTCCTATTAGGCGGAATTTCAGCCTGTTTGACTCTGATGAAGTCCAATAAAACAGTGGAAACCAATCTTTACAAATCACTCAATACATCTTTTTCTATTAAGAAGATAGAAAATGGTCAGACTTTTAAGTTATCAGATTTATCATCTGTGAGTAAGATTAAGGGACTGGAAAATGTCTCTCCTGAACTTGAGACGATTGCAAAACTGAAAGACAAGGAAGCGGTGAGTGGTGAGCAGAGCGTAGAACGTGATGATTTGTCAGCTGCGGATAAGAATTTGGTTAGCTTAACGGCTCTTGATGATTCATCCAAGGATGTCACCTTTACTAGTTCGGCTTTTAATCTAAAAGAAGGTCGACACCTTGAAAAAGGGGATTCCAAGAAAATCCTTATCCACGAAGAGTTGGTCAAGAAGAACGGTCTTTCTCTTCATGACAAGATTGGCTTGGATGCTGGTCAGTCAGAATCTGGAAAAGGGCAAACAGTAGAGTTTGAGATTGTCGGAATTTTTTCTGGTAAAAAACAAGAGAAATTTACAGGCTTGTCATCTGACTTCAGTGAAAACCAGGTCTTTACAGACTATGAAAGTAGCCAAACCCTTTTGGGAAATGGTGAATCTCTAATCAGTGCGGCTCGCTTTTATATAGAAAATCCTAAGGAAATGGACGGACTCATGAAGCAGGTGGAAAACTTGGCTTTAGAAAGTCAAGGCTACCAAGTTGAGAAGGAAAGCAAGGCTTTTGAACAAATCAAAGATTCAGTTACAACCTTCCAAACCTTCCTGACCATCTTCCTTTATGGGATGTTGATAGCAGGAGCAGGAGCCTTAATTTTGGTCTTGTCTCTCTGGTTGAGAGAACGAGTCTACGAAGTGGGGATTTTACTTGCACTTGGAAAAGGCAAAAGCTCGATCTTCCTACAATTCTGTTTAGAGGTGGTGCTGGTATCTCTTGGAGCTTTGCTTCCAGCCTTTGTTGCGGGAAATGCCATCACATCCTATCTACTCCAAACTCTACTAGCAAGTAGAGATCAGGCAAGTTTACAAGATACACTAGCTAAAGCAAGCAGTTTATCAACCAGCACCCTATCTTTTGCAGAATCCTATGTTTTTCTAGTTCTGCTTAGTTGCTTATCTGTAGCCCTTTGTTTCCTATTCTTATTTAGAAAATCACCGAAAGAAATTTTATCATCTATTAGTTAAGAAGGAGAAATCATGACTTTATTACAATTACAAGACCTTACCTACCGTTATAAGAACACTGCTGAGGCAGTTTTATATCAGATCAATTATAATTTTGAACCCGGGAAATTTTACAGTATCATTGGTGAGTCAGGAGCAGGAAAATCCACTCTCTTGTCCCTCCTGGCTGGTCTAGATAGTCCTGTTGAAGGTTCTATCCTTTTTCAAGGAGAGGATATTCGTAAGAAGGGATATTCTTATCATCGCATGCACCATATTTCCTTGGTCTTTCAAAATTATAACTTGATAGATTATCTTTCTCCGCTGGAAAATATCCGCTTGGTCAACAAAAAAGCAAGCAAGGATACACTTCTTGAGCTTGGTTTGGATGAAAGTCAGATCAAGCGGAACGTTCTTCAGTTATCAGGTGGTCAACAGCAACGTGTTGCCATCGCTCGTAGTTTGGTCTCAGAAGCTCCAGTGATTCTAGCAGATGAGCCGACAGGGAATCTAGACCCTAAAACTGCCGGAGATATTGTCGAACTACTCAAATCACTTGCCCAGAAAACAGGTAAATGTGTGATCGTCGTCACCCACAGCAAAGAAGTGGCACAAGCATCAGATGTTACACTTGAATTGAAGGATAAGAAACTGACTGAAACTCGCGATACTAGTAAATAATTTGAGCTTTTTCAGTTATACTCTTCGAAAATCAAATTCAAACCGCGTCAACGTCGCCTTGCCGTACTCAAGTACAGCCTGCGGCTAGTTTCCTAGTTTGCTTTTTGATTTTCATTGAGTATTAGAACTATAAAATAGAATAAAATCTAGAAAGGGAACCTATGTTACACAACGCATTTGCCTATGTTACAAGGAAGTTTTTCAAATCGATTGTCATCTTCCTGATTATTCTCCTCATGGCGAGCTTGAGTTTGGTCGGCTTGTCGATCAAGGGAGCTACTGCCAAGGCTTCTCAGGAGACCTTTAAAAATATCACCAATAGCTTCTCCATGCAAATCAATCGTCGCGTTAATCAAGGAACGCCTCGTGGTGCTGGGAATATTAAAGGTGAAGATATCAAAAAAATCACCGAAAACAAGGCCATCGAGTCTTATGTGAAACGCATCAACGCTATCGGAGATTTGACTGGATATGAACTCATCGAAACGCCAGAAACCAAGAAAAATCTAACACCTGACCGTGCCAAACATTTTGGAAGTAGCTTGATGATTACAGGTGTTAATGATTCCTCTAAAGAAGACAAGTTTGTCTCTGGCTCTTATAAACTAGTCGAAGGTGAGCACCTAACCAACGACGACAAAGATAAGATTCTCATGCACAAGGACTTGGCAGACAAACACGGCTGGAAAGTTGGAGATAAGGTCAAACTGGACTCAAATGTCTACGATGCAGACAATGAAAAAGGTGCTAAGGAAACAGTCGAAGTGACAATCAAGGGTCTCTTTGATGGCCACAATAAGTCGGCAGTAACCTACTCACAAGAACTCTATGAAAATACAGCTATCACAGACATTCACACTGCTGCGAAACTTTATGGATACACAGAAGACACAGCTATTTATGGGGACGCAACCTTCTTTGTAACAGCGGATAAGAACTTGGATGACGTCATGAAAGAGTTGAATGGCATCAGTGGTATCAACTGGAAGAGCTACACACTCGTTAAGAGCTCCTCTAACTACCCAGCTCTAGAGCAATCCATCTCTGGCATGTACAAGATGGCCAACCTCCTCTTCTGGGGCAGCTTGAGCTTCTCAGTTCTTCTCCTTGCACTCTTGCTTAGTCTTTGGATCAATGCCCGTCGCAAGGAAGTGGGAATTCTCCTTTCTATCGGTCTCAAGCAGGCAAGTATTTTGGGGCAATTCATCACTGAATCTATCTTGATTGCCATTCCTGCTCTCGTTTCTGCGTACTTCCTAGCCAGCTACACAGCCCGTGCAATCGGAAACACTGTTCTTGCCAATGTCACTTCAGGTGTTGCCAAGCAAGCCAGCAAGGCAGCTCAAGCCTCTAACCTTGGTGGTGGTGCAGAAGTAGATGGCTTTAGCAAGACCTTGTCGAGCCTAGACATTTCTATTCAGACATCAGACTTTATCATCGTCTTTGTCCTTGCCTTGGTTCTAGTGGTTCTCGTTATGGCGCTTGCTTCAAGCAATCTCCTTAGAAAACAACCAAAAGAGCTCTTACTTGATGGTGAATAAGTCTGAAAAAAATTAGTCTGAAATAGAGACTACATCTTATTTTTCTATTCAAGAATGATGGATAAAGAATGATTATTTAACAATTCAAAATAGAGCCGAAAGCAGTGGTGAAAATCATTGCTTTCAGTTGCTTTCTTTGTACTTTAGTGCTTAAATATGATATACTAATGTTATGGAATTTATTAGAAAGGAATTTCACATTTTATATATGGGATTGTGCATAAAAATCTATAGAAATTTTATCTTGAAAATAGATAGATAAATCTGTAGAAGCCTATCCATATTGCAAACATAGGTTAGTAGACTTAGGTAGGGTCTACTTTGGAAAATATAGAATAGTGAGGAAAAATAAACATTATGAGACAAACAAATGTTAGAGGAAGCTTGTCCCTCCGTGGCTTTAGAAAATTGAGAACTGGTGCAATTGTTGCGACAGGTGTCATTTTGCTGGGGCTGGGCTTTTTAGCTCCAACTGTATCAGCCAGTGAACAAGATGGTGTTTGGGTAGCCAGAACAGTTGCAGAAGTAAAAGCTGATATTCAAAAAGAAGGTGATTTATTTAAGTATGTCATTAAGTGGGGAGATACATTAAGTGTTATCAGCGAAGCAAGCAATATCCCTGTAGATGTACTCCAAGAAATGAATCAAGTTTCAGGCAAGAATTTATTCTTACCGCACAATGAATTGTACTTTACCGAAGCTGAAACGATTTCAGATACAGTCACAAAACACAAGATTGTCATCAAAGAAAGTGGTGCCAGTGGCGAAGTTCGCACTTACGAAGTTTTGCTCAAGAAAGACCAGGAAACAAAAGCTCTTAACTTTGAATTAACAGATGTCACTGAGAAAGTTGAAAAAATGGCTGTGAACTATAGCCCAGTCTATCAGCCTGTATCAGCACCAATAGTGGAAAGTGCGGAAGAATCAGGTGAAGAACTTGCCCCAGCAGTACCAACGCCAAAATCAGAGGAGCCAGCGGCACCAGCACCAAAAGCGGACGAGCCAGCAGGAGCAACACCAAAAGTAGAAGAACCAGTAGCGGCTACAACGCCAAAAGCGGAAGAACCAGCAGCAGGAACAACACCGAAAGCAGAAGAACCAGTAGCCACAACGCCAAAATCAGAAGAGACAGCGGCGCCAGCACCAAAAGCGGAAGAACCAGCGGCACCAGCGCCAAAAGCAGAGGAACCAGTGGCACCAGCACCAAAATCAGAAGAGCCAGCGGCGCCAGCACCAAAAGCGGACGAGCCAGTGGCAACAACGCCAAAAGCGGAAGAACCAGCAGGCACAACGCCGAAAGCAGAAGAGCCAGCAGCAGGCACAACGCCGAAAGCGGAAGATCCAGCAGCAGGCACAACGCCGAAAGCGGAAGATCCATCAGCGACAACGCCAAAAGCGGAAGATCCATCAGGCACAACGTCGAAAGCAGAAGAACCAGCAGCAGGCACAACGCCGAAAGCGGAAGATCCATCAGCGACAACGCCAAAAGCGGACGAGCCAGCAGCAGGCACAACGCCAAAAGTGGAAGAACCAGCAGCAGGCACAACGCCAAAAGCAGACGAGCCAGCAACAGGCACAACACCAAAAGCAGACGAGCCAGCAACAGGCACAACACCAAAAGCAGACGAGCCAGCAACAGGCACAACACCAAAAGCAGACGAGCCAGCAACAGGCACAACACCAAAAGCAGACGAGCCAGCAACAGGCACAACACCAAAAGCAGACGAGCCAGCAACAGGCACAACACCAAAAGCAGACGAGCCAGCAGCAGGCACAACACCAAAAGCGGAAGACCCAGCTGCAACACCAAAAGAAGATACTCCGTCTGAAGAAGTAGCACCTAAAGATGAAAAACTTGAGGAAGCAAAAAAAGATGGAAAAGATGCTATTGAAAAAATTGCAGCTTCAAAACTTAGTGAAATTGAAAAAGTTAAAGATGAATCAGAAAAATCTAAGTTAGAAGCTAAATTAAAAGAATTAAAAGAAGCAGGATTAGAAGCGATAAATAATGCTAAAGATCACGATGCAGCAGTAGATGCTACGGATGAATATCAAACTAAGATTGATGAGATTAATGTTCCAGGTGAAGAATTACCAGCACCAAATTATAATAAAGATAATTTAACAAATGGACGTAATGAAGGTACTACTATCAATGATGGAAGTACAGCAATAGGTCATGGGTCAGGTGAAGCTACAGCAACAACTCCAGCACAACCTGCTACAACTGAAAGATCAACTTCACCAACAACTTCAGCACAGCCTTCTTCAACTTCAGAAGGGACTTCAAGTTTTAGAAATGCCCCATCAGTTCAAGCGAGAGCAAGAAGAGTGGCGCGTTCAACATCAGAACCAGATGGAACTGTAAATATTAGCTATAATTTCGCTGGGATGCCAGATATTCATGGTTTCCTATCTGACCCAGGAGAAAATAACACTGTCACAATTCCTGCTGGAACGAGTGAAGCACAGGCAAAAGAGCTAGTAAAAGAAAAAATTGAAGCCAAGATAAAAGATCTAGCTGCTAGAGGGTATCATGTGAAAAATGACATTATTTTTGAACAAGATACTACTGTGAAAAATTATAACTACGTCGTTACATTTACTAAGGAGACTACAGGAACTTCAGGTTTCAGAATGGCTCCAGCAGTTCAACCACGCGCTAGCAGAAATCGTAGAAGTCTAGAACAGCCAGCTCCTCAAAAGGTCAAAGTCAATGTTTTTTATAACTTTGATCAAATGAAAGATATTGCAGGTTTCCTAGGAGATATCAATGGAACTCCTCTTGAAGTCGCGGAAGGTTCAACAAATGAACAGGTGAAAGAAGCGGTTAAGAGCCAAGTTGATGCTAAGAAAGAAGAGTTGAGCAAACGTGGCTATTCTTTCAAAGAAGACTATGTATATCAAGCTAATGGGAAAGATTATAATTACGTTGTAACATTTTCAAAAGCAGCTAAATAACTTCTATTCCATAGAGAGCCAAATGTGAGCAGAGAGAGCGATAGGCTCTCTTTGTTTTATCTAGTGGTCAGTTGCTTACAGACAAAAGACCAGTAAGAGGCTATAATAAAAATAGAGTAGGTATTTATTCTAAGAAAAAAAAATAGAGAGCAGTTAAAGTATGAAAATTTTAATTGTAGAAGATGAAGAAATGATCCGTGAGGGGATCAGTGACTATTTGACGGATTGTGGCTATGAAACCATTGAGGCGGCGGACGGTCAGGAAGGCTTGGAGCAATTTTCTAGCTATGAGGTAGCTTTGGTTTTACTGGATATCCAAATGCCCAAGCTCAATGGTCTAGAAGTCCTAGCTGAGATTCGTAAAACCAGTCAGGTTCCTGTTTTGATGTTGACTGCCTTTCAGGATGAGGAATACAAGATGAGTGCCTTTGCTTCGCTCGCAGATGGCTATCTGGAAAAACCTTTTTCTCTGTCCCTCTTAAAAGTGAGGGTAGACGCGATTTTCAAGCGCTACTACGATACGGGACGAGTCTTCTCTTATAAGGATGCTAAGGTGGATTTTGAGAGCTACAGTGCAAGCCTCGCGGGTCAAGAAGTGGCCATTAATGCCAAAGAGTTGGAAATTCTGGACTATCTGGTGAAAAATGAAGGCCGGGCCTTGACTCGCTCTCAGATTATCGATGCGGTCTGGAAGGCGACAGATGAGATTCCCTTTGACCGTGTCATTGATGTCTATATCAAGGAATTGCGGAAAAAGTTAGACTTGGACTGCATCCTCACTGTGCGCAATGTTGGTTATAAATTGGAGCGAAAATGAAACGAACAGGTTTATTTACAAAGATATTTATCTACACCTTCTCGATTTTTAGTATTCTGGTCGTCTGTCTCCATTTAGCCATTTATTTTCTCTTTCCCTCGACTTATCTGAGCCACCGTCAGGAAACCATTGGCCAGAAAGCGACAGCTATTGCCCGGTCACTAGAAGGAAAGGATAGACAGAGTATAGAGCAAGTCTTAGACCTGTATTCCCAGACCAGTGAGATCAAGGGAGCAGTCAAGGGAGAGATGACTGAGGACAAGTTGGAGGTCAAGGAAAGTCTTCCTCTGGACACAGACCGCCAGACTACCTCCCTCTTTATCGAAGAGCGTGAGGTGAAAACGCAAGACGGTGGCACCATGACTCTCCAGTTTCTGGCTTCCATGGACTTGCAAAAGGAAGCAGAGCAGATCAGTCTTCAATTTCTTCCCTATACCTTGCTGGCCTCCTTTTTAATTTCCCTCTTGGTGGCCTACATCTATGCTCGGACCATTGTTGCCCCGATTTTGGAAATCAAGCGGGTGACCCGTCGGATGATGGATCTGGATGCTCAAGTGCGATTGCACGTGGATTCTAAGGATGAGATTGGGGATCTCAAGGAACAAATCAATAGCCTTTACCAGCACCTTTTAACTGTCATTGCGGACTTGCATGAAAAGAATGAAGCCATTCTCCAGCTTGAGAAAATGAAGGTCGAATTCCTACGAGGGGCTTCTCATGAACTGAAAACACCACTGGCTAGTTTGAAAATCCTAATCGAAAATATGAAAGAGAATATCGGCCGCTATAAAGATAGAGACCACTATCTAGGAGTAGCCTTGGGGATTGTGGATGAGCTCAATCACCATGTTCTCCAGATACTTTCTCTCTCTTCTGTGCAGGAATTGCGAGATGATAGGGAACAAATTGACTTATACCAGATGACGCAAAGTCTGGTTAAGGATTATGCTTTACTAGCCAGGGAGAGAGAACTCCGGATTGACAATAGTTTGAACAATCAGCAGGCTTATCTAAATCCATCTGTCATGAAATTGATCCTATCTAATCTCATTAGCAATGCTATCAAGCATTCTGTTCCAGGTGGCTTGGTTCGAATTGGAGAAAGAGAAGGGGAACTTTTTATCGAGAATAGCTGTAGTCCTGAAGAACAAGAAAAACTGGCCCAGTCTTTTTCTGACAATGCTAGTCGCAAGGCTAAGGGGTCGGGGATGGGGCTCTTTGTTGTTAAAAGTTTATTAGAACATGAAAAATTACCTTACCGGTTCGAAATGCAAGAGAATCGCTTAACCTTCTTCATAGCTTTTCCAAAAGTTGCCCAAGACTAGGAAGAGAAAGGGTTTACATAGATGAAGCTAGAAGAAATTCAATCGAAACTGCGGGAAAAACTAGATTTTTTTGTCAAAAAGTGATAAAATGAACAATGTAAATGGGATGACCCATAAAAATATACAGGAGGCCTGATAAAATGGCAATCGTTTCAGCAGAAAAATTTGTCCAAGCAGCTCGTGACAACGGTTATGCAGTTGGTGGATTTAACACAAACAACCTTGAGTGGACTCAAGCTATCTTGCGCGCAGCAGAAGCTAAAAAAGCTCCAGTTTTGATCCAAACTTCAATGGGTGCTGCTAAATACATGGGTGGTTACAAAGTTGCTCGCAACTTGATCGCTAACCTTGTTGAATCAATGGGTATCACTGTACCAGTAGCTATCCACCTTGACCACGGTCACTACGAAGATGCACTTGAGTGTATCCGAGTTGGTTATACTTCAGTTATGTTTGACGGTTCACACCTTCCAGTTGAAGAAAACCTTGAAAAAGCTCGTAAAGTTGTAGAATTTGCTCATGCAAATGGTGTATCAGTAGAAGCTGAAGTTGGTACTATCGGTGGTGAAGAAGACGGAATCATCGGTGATGGTGAATTGGCTCCAATCGAAGACGCTAAAGCAATGGTTGAAACTGGTATCGACTTCTTGGCAGCTGGTATCGGTAACATCCACGGTCCTTACCCAGAAAACTGGAAAGGTCTTCACCTTGATCACTTGCAAAAATTGACTGAAGCTGTTCCAGGATTCCCAATCGTATTGCACGGTGGATCAGGTATTCCTGATGAGCAAATCCAAGCAGCTATCAAACTTGGTGTTGCTAAAGTTAACGTTAACACAGAATGCCAAATCGCATTCGCTAACGCAACTCGTAAATTTGCTCGTGATTACGAAGCAAACGAAGCAGAATACGACAAGAAAAAACTCTTCGACCCACGTAAATTCTTGGCTGACGGTGTAAAAGCTATCCAAGCATCAGTTGAAGAACGTATCGACGTATTCGGTTCAGAAGGTAAAGCTTAATCTAGCTGAACAATACAAAATAGAACCTGCCCATTGGGTGGGTTTTTTGGTGTGGGAAAAATAAAATATATGATATAGACTTTGTATTATGCCTTTGATATAATTAATTTAGCTTATAGGTAAATATCAAGTTTTTTAAAAAGTTTCGGTTTTTAATGTTTGGTACTATGTAGTTTTAAAACTTGATAACGTTACTAGATAGCTAGTTTTAGTATATTAGAATTATTGGGGTTGATGTTAGAGATGAAAGATAATATCGTGAGTTTTTTTCAGTATTTTTTATGGAAAAGAAAAATTAAAGAGGTCCATACTCACAATGAGTCTAGTGTTAGAAGAGTGTTTAGGTCTATTGCACAGAATGGATTTGATTATTATGGTGAGTCAGTACCTTATGGACGGGCTAAGTGGTTTATTGAGTCAGAAAAAGAATTTTATAATGAATTTTCTAATACTGAATTTGAATATTTTGGCTATTCTCCTGTTAGAAGTTTAAAGGAAGAAGACTTCAAAGAATATGGTTTACTCTTGACCCAGTATGGAATTTTCGAAAAAATGCAAATCAAAGATCAAGAAAGGTGTAATGTACAATTTTTTCCATTTTCCAATTTATGGAAAGTAGAGGTAGATGACAATGATCAGTTAGCATTTTACTATCCATATGGGATTATTAAACGTTTGAATGTCTCAAATAGTTTGAACTATGTTGTTAGGGAATTGAATGAATTGATTGCCTCTGGTTATACAAATGATGTACAAGTTGAAAATTTAAACACACAGTTATTAAAAATTGGTAAAAAAAATGTTAATTCAACTACCTTTAGAAGAGGAACTGAAATAGGAGTTGTTTCTTGGATTTTATTAAATGTTGGTGATAGATTGCATAAAGCTCAAATAAATGCAATGGTTAGCGCTCCTTCAGGGCATGGACATGCAGCTGAGTATGCAAATAATCTGATGGATAAGATTAAATATCCATTCCACCATGTAAGACAAACTGGTCAAGATAATGCCAAAAATGGCGCGGATCGAATGGTTGGAAATCAAAAAATTCAAACTAAATATTATGCAAGAGCAAGCGGAACTGTAAACTCAGCTTTCGAGTCTAAAAGCGAAGGAGGAATGTATAAGTATAAAGGAATGCAATTGGAAGTTCCTAAAGACCAGTATGATAGAGCAGTGGAATTATTTGAAGAAAAAATTAGACAAGGTAAAGTTGAGGGGGTTAATAATCCAGCTGAGGCAAAAAATATTATCAGAAAAGGTCATATTACTTATAATGAAGCAAAATTGATAGCTAAAGGAGGTAATTTGACCTCTATTAAATTTGATGCAATTGATGGAGCTATTAATTCATTACCAGGTGTAGGTATAAGCTTTGTTATTGTCTTTTCTCAGGCTAAATGGTCGGGTGCAGAAACCAAAGATGCGGCTCTAATGGCTGGTAAAGCAGGATTACGAACCCTAGCTATGGGAACTAGTATTTATGTTGCGTCACAGCAATTTGCAAAAATATTTACAAAACAAATTAATGATTATTTTGGAAAAAAAATTACAGCTGAAGTAGTTGCAAGACGAGCTGCACCGGTGATTTCATTTGCTGTTATTATGGGTCCAGATATTTTTGAAGCGCTTGTTGGAAGAATTTCTTCACAGCAGTTATTAAAAAATGCAGCAGTTGCTGGGGGCGGTATGATGGCAGGAGCTGGTGCAGGTGCGGTTGGTGGTGCAATTGCTGGACCAATAGGAGCATTAGCGGGTGCGATAATAGGAGGAATTGCAGGAGGAATAGGAGCAAAAGCAATTGCGGATCAATTCATAGAAGATGATCGTGTGGAAATGTTTGCTCAATTAAAAGAAGAGTTTATTGATATTGTGATGGTTATTTCGCTATCTCAGAAAGAGTTTAATAAAATCCAAGAAGATGTCTTTAATGAACAATTAGAAAGTTTATTGAAGGACATGTTCCAGAGGAAAGAAAATAGTCGAACATATGCGAAAGAGTTTGTTGAGGAAAAAGTTAAATCTGTCATAAAAGATAGAAAACGAGTTGAATTGAAGGATATTATTGAGGCTGTTCAAGTAATAAATGATATTCAAGATTCATCGGAATCAGGATGGACACAAAATGATGGTGCTTGGTACTATCTAAATAATAGCGGTTCTTTAGCAAGGGGTTGGATTCAAGATAATGAACATTGGTACTATCTAAGTGAAGATGGAGCCCTGGTGACAGGTTGGTTTAAGTATAATGATGTCTGGTATTACTTGAAAGATAGTGGAGCTATGGCGACAGGTTGGATTCAAGATTCAGGGAAATGGTATTATTTAAATGAAGACGGATCAATGGTAACAGGTTGGTACCAAGTTGGCGAAATATGGTATTATTCATATTCTTCAGGAGAACTCGCAATTAATACTACTATAGACGGATATAGAGTTAATGAGAATGGAGAATGTGTTGACTAAATTGAATATTTGAGATAAAATCACTTTTAATACAGCCTGCCCATTGGGTGGGTTTTTTGTGTTTTAAGGAAACTACTAAACCAGAATTTTGAATTAAAAATACCATTTTAAGAGAGAAATCTCTAATTTTATAATCTGCAGGCAAACGCTTGCATTCCATTTTTTATTGGACTATAATAGGTTGGTATAAAGCCTTTTGTAATAATAAAATGTAGAAGGTGTAGAAAGTAAGGATTTAGAATATTTGTAGTCAATAATACAATATTGCTATTCCTTGCGACAGGGAGATAGACATGGCAATGATAGAAGTGGAACATCTTCAGAAAAATTTTGTGAAGACTGTTAAGGAACCGGGATTGAAGGGGGCTTTGCGCTCCTTTATTCATCCTGAAAAGCAGACCTTTGAAGCGGTCAAGGATTTAACCTTTGAGGTTCCTAAGGGACAGATTTTAGGCTTTATCGGGGCAAATGGTGCTGGGAAGTCGACAACCATCAAGATGCTGACAGGAATTTTGAAACCGACATCTGGTTTCTGTCGGATTAACGGCAAGATTCCGCAGGACAATCGCCAAGACTATGTCAAGGATATTGGGGTTGTCTTTGGGCAACGAACCCAGCTATGGTGGGATTTGGCTCTGCAAGAGACCTACACGGTCTTGAAAGAGATTTACGATGTACCAGACTCGCTCTTTCATAAGCGCATGGATTTTTTGAATGAAGTCCTGGATTTGAAGGACTTTATCAAAGACCCCGTGCGGACTCTTTCACTGGGTCAACGAATGCGTGCGGACATCGCAGCCTCCTTGCTCCACAATCCCAAGGTTCTCTTTTTAGATGAGCCGACCATTGGTCTGGATGTGTCGGTCAAGGATAACATTCGTCGGGCCATTACCCAGATCAATCAGGAGGAAGAAACAACCATACTCTTGACTACTCATGATTTAAGTGATATTGAGCAACTTTGTAATCGGATTTTTATGATTGACAAGGGGCAGGAGATTTTTGATGGAACGGTGATCCAGCTCAAGGAGACCTTTGGCAAGATGAAGACTCTCTCCTTTGATTTGATGCCAGGTCAAAGTCATCTCGCTTCTCACTATGAAGGACTACCTGATATGACTGTTGATAGACAAGGAAATAACCTTAATATTGAATTTGATAGTTCACGCTACCAGTCAGCTGATATTATCAAGCAAACCTTGTCTGATTTTGAAATCCGCGATTTGAAGATGGTGGATACGGATATAGAGGATATTATCCGTCGTTTCTACCGAAAGGAGCTCTAAGATGGTCAAATTGTGGAGACGTTATAAACCTTTTATCAATGCAGGGATTCAGGAGTTGATTACCTATCGAGTCAACTTTCTTCTTTACCGGATTGGCGATGTGATGGGAGCTTTTGTGGCTTTTTATCTCTGGAAAGCAGTCTTTGATTCCTCACAGGAGTCCTTGATTCAGGGATTCAGCATGGCAGATATCACCCTCTACATCATCATGAGTTTTGTGACCAATCTGTTGACCAAGTCAGATTCGTCATTTATGATTGGGGAGGAGGTCAAGGATGGCTCTATCATCATGCGTTTGTTGCGACCAGTGCATTTTGCAGCCTCTTATCTTTTCACTGAGCTTGGTTCCAAGTGGTTGATTTTTATCTCTGTCGGATTGCCATTTTTAAGTGTCATTGTCTTGATGAAAATCATTTCTGGACAAGGGATTGTAGAAGTGCTGGGCTTAACTGTCCTTTATCTTTTTAGCTTAACGCTGGCCTATCTGATTAACTTTTTCTTTAATATCTGCTTTGGATTTTCAGCCTTTGTGTTTAAAAATCTTTGGGGGTCCAATCTACTAAAGACTTCCTTGGTGGCCTTTATGTCGGGAAGCTTGATTCCCTTGGCTTTCTTTCCCAAGATTGTTTCAGATATTCTCTCCTTCCTGCCTTTCTCATCCTTGATCTACACTCCAGTCATGATTATTGTTGGAAAATACGATGTCAGTCAGATTCTTCAGGCCATCTTGCTCCAGTTCTTCTGGCTCTTAGTGATGGTGGGCTTGTCTCAGTTGATTTGGAAACGAGTCCAGTCATTTATCACCATTCAGGGAGGTTAGTATGAAAAAATATCAACGCATGCATCTGATTTTTATCAGACAATACATCAAACAAATCATGGAATACAAGGTGGATTTTGTGGTTGGTGTGCTGGGAGTTTTTCTAACTCAAGGCTTGAACCTCTTGTTTCTCAATGTCATTTTTCAACACATTCCATCACTAGAAGGTTGGACTTTTCAAGAAATCGCCTTTATCTATGGATTTTCCTTGATTCCCAAGGGACTGGACCATCTCTTTTTTGACAATCTCTGGGCACTAGGGCAGCGCTTGGTGCGAAAGGGAGAATTTGACAAGTATCTGACTCGTCCTATCAATCCTCTCTTTCACATCCTCGTTGAGACCTTTCAGATTGATGCCTTGGGCGAGCTCTTGGTCGGTGGTATTTTATTGGGAACAACAGTGACCAACATTGCTTGGACGCTTCCAAAATTCCTGCTTTTCCTAGTTTGTATTCCTTTTGCGACCTTGATTTATACTTCCTTGAAAATCGCAACAGCTAGTATCGCTTTTTGGACCAAGCAGTCAGGCGCTATGATTTACATTTTCTATATGTTTAATGATTTTGCCAAGTATCCCATTTCAATTTATAATTCAGCTCTTCGTTGGTTGATTAGCTTTATCGTGCCTTTTGCCTTTACGGCCTACTATCCTGCCAGCTATTTCTTGCAGGACAAGGATGTGATCTTTAATATCGGAGGTTTGATTCTGATTTCCCTCGTCTTTTTTGCTATTTCCTTGAAACTCTGGGACAGGGGCCTAGATTCCTACGAAAGTGCAGGTTCTTAAGTTGAAAAAAACTCAAAGCCTTGTCTCGAGCCTACTGAAAAAGTCATCAAATTGATGGCTTTTTTGTTATACTAGAGATGAGGTGAAATAATGCTTGATAATCA
>CAJNCE010000024.1:0-12204 GCA_905221185.1 bacterium
AGCATCAGCAAGAGACTTGTGAAAATAGATAAGTATATTTTTCTCATGATTTCTCCTATTTCTAATCTATTAAAAAATAACTGTCTCCTATTTTATCGAAAAAAACTCTATTTTTCAATATGGGTAAGCCCTTACTTGAGAAAAAATGATATAATGATAGCAAAGATAAAAAGGGGGCTTGTTTGATGAAAAAAACTTTTTTCTTACTGGTGTTAGGCTTGTTTTGCCTTCTGCCACTCTCTGTTTTTGCCATTGATTTTAAGATAAACTCTTATCAAGGTGATTTGTATATTCATGCAGACAACACGGCAGAATTTAGACAGAAGATAGTTTATCAGTTTGAGGAGGACTTTAAAGGCCAAATCGTGGGGCTTGGACGTGCTGGCAAGATGCCTAGTGGGTTTGACATTGACTCTCATCCAAAGGTTCAGGCTTCGAAAAATGGTGCTGAACTGACAGATGTTACTAGTGAAGTGATAGAAGGAGCAGATGGTTATACCGTCAAAGTCTATAATCCAGGTCAGGAAGGCGACACAGTTGAAGTTGACCTTGTCTGGAACTTAAAGAATTTGCTTTTCCTTTATGATGATATCGCTGAATTAAATTGGCAACCTCTGACAGATAGTTCAGGGGCTATTGGAAAGTTTGAATTTCATATAAGGGGAGATAAGGGGGCTGAAAAACTCTTTTTCCATACAGGGAAACTTTTTAGAGAGGGAACGGTTGAAAATAGTAACATTGATTATACTATTCGTTTAGATAATCTTCCGTCTAAGCGTGGAGTTGAATTGCATGCCTACTGGCCTCGAACTGCTTTTGCTAGCGCTACGGATCAGGGCTTGAAAGGAAATCGTTTAGAGGAGTTTAATAAGATAGAAGACTCGATTGTTAGAGAAAAAGATCAGAGTATGCAGCTCGTCACTTGGGTGTTTCCTTTGATACTTTCCATTTCCTTGTTATTGAGCGTCTGCTTCTATTTTATTTATAGAAGAAAGACCACTCCTTCAGTCAAATATGCCAAAAATCATCGTCTCTATGAACCCCCAATGGAATTAGAACCAATGGTTTTATCGGAGGCTGTTTACTCGACCTCCTTGGAGGAAGTGAGTCCCTTAGTCAAGGGGGCTGGCAAATTCACCTTTGATCAACTGATTCAAGCTACCTTGCTAGATGTGATAGACCGTGGGAATGTTTCTATTATTTCAGAAGGAGATACAGTTGGCTTGAGGTTGGTGAAAGAAGATGGTTTGTCAAGCTTTGAGATAGACTGTCTAAATCTGGTTTTTTCAGGCAAAAAAGAAGAAACTCTTTCCAATTTGTTTGCGGATTACAAGGTATCTGATAGTCTTTATCGTAGAGCTAAAGCTGCTGATGAAAAACGGATTCAAGCAAAGGGGCGTCAGCTCAAATCTTCTTTTGAAGAAGTATTGAAACAGATGCAAGAAGGAGTGAGAAATCGAGTTTCCTTCTGGGGGCTCCCAGATTACTATCGTTCTTTAACTGGTTTGGAAAAAGCCTTGCAAGTGGGGATGGGACTCTCTACTGTCCTGCCTCTATTTATTGGATTTGGTTTGTTCTTGTACAGTTTAGACGTTCATGGCTATCTTTACCTCCCCTTGCCAATACTTGGTTTTCTAGGTTTAGTTTTGGCTGTTTTCTATTATTGGAAGCTTCGACTAGATAATCGTGATGGTGTTCTAAATGAAGCGGGAGCCGAGGTCTACTATCTCTGGACCAGTTTTGAGAATATGTTGCGTGAGATTGCACGACTGGATCAGGCAGAATTGGAAAGTATTGTAGTCTGGAATCGCCTCTTGGTCTATGCGACCTTATTTGGCTATGCGGATAAGGTCAGTCATTTGATGAAGGTTCATCATATTCAAGTAGAAAATCCAGACATTAACCTCTATGTAGCGTATGGCTGGCACGGTATGTTTTATCATTCAAGTGCGCAAATGAGCCATTATGCCAGCGTCGCAAACACAGCAAGTACCTATTCCGTATCTTCTGGAAGTGGAAGTTCTGGCGGTGGCTTCTCTGGAGGAGGAGGCGGTGGCAGTATCGGTGCCTTTTAAAGAGAACTGCCATATACTGAAAAAGTATGCTATAATGGAAGATAGAAAAAAGGAGTAATCTATGTATCTTATTGAAATTTTAAAATCTATCTTCTTCGGGATTGTGGAAGGAATTACGGAATGGTTGCCGATTTCCAGTACAGGTCACTTGATTTTAGCAGAGGAATTTATCCAATACCAAAATCAAAATGAAGCCTTTATGTCCATGTTTAATGTCGTGATTCAGCTTGGTGCTATTTTAGCGGTTATGGTGATTTATTTTAACAAGCTCAATCCTTTCAAACCAAGTAAAGACAATCAGGAGGTTCGTCAAACTTGGCAATTGTGGTCGAAAGTTCTTGTAGCTACTTTACCTTTACTTGCCGTCTTTAAATTTGATGATTGGTTTGACACCCACTTCCATAATATGGTTTCTGTTGCTCTCATGTTGATTATCTATGGGATTGCCTTTATCTATTTGGAAAAGCGCAATAAAGCGCGTGCTATCGAACCAAGTGTGACAGAGTTGGATAAGCTTCCTTATACGACAGCTTTCTATATCGGACTCTTCCAAGTTCTTGCTCTTTTACCAGGGACTAGCCGTTCAGGTGCAACGATCGTCGGTGGTTTGTTAAATGGAACCAGTCGTTCAGTTGTGACGGAATTTACCTTCTATCTTGGAATTCCTGTTATGTTTGGAGCTAGTGCCTTAAAGATTTTCAAATTTGTAAAAGCAGGACAGTTCTTGAGCTTTGGACAGTTGTTCTTGCTCTTGGTTGCGATGGGAGTCGCCTTTGCAGTCAGCATGGTCGCTATTCGTTTCTTGACAAGCTATGTGAAAAAACACGACTTCACTCTTTTCGGTAAATACCGTATTGTACTCGGTAGTGTCTTGCTACTGTATAGCTTTGTTCGTTTATTTGTATAAGAAAAACCTTGAAGGGTCAGCTCTTCAAGGTTTTATACTCTTCGAAAATCTCTGCAAACCGCGTCAGCTCTATCTGCAACCTCAAAACAGTGTTTTGAGCAACATGTGGCTAGATTTCTAGTCTGCTCTTTGATTTTCATTGAGTTTTAAAATCCAGTCACGGTAACTCCTAGCAGGCGGACACCTCTTTCTTTCTCGTCTAACTCTTCATAGAGTTGCAGGACTATTTGGCTGATCTGACTAGCATCCTGTGTTTTTTGAGCTATACTTTTTCGTTTGGTAAGAGTTGAAAAGTCCTCGTAACGGATTTTCAAAATGACAATTTTTCCAGCTTTTTCTTGTTGACTGAGATTGAGAGCGACTCTTTCTGATAGGAGGGTCAGCTCTTTTTTGATATCTTCCTCGGCACGGAGAATCTTCCCGTAGGTTTTCTCTTTTCCGATTGATTTACGGATACGATTGGACTTGACGGGGGAATTGTGAATACCACGAGCCTTTCGATAAAGATCATAGCCTAGCCTGCCAAAACGGTCTATGAGGGTTACTTCAGGAACTTCAAGTAGATCAGCGCCGGTAAAAACACCCATTTGATGAAGTCTTTCCACTGTCTTTTTTCCTACTCCATGAAACTTGGAAATATCCATTTGTTTGAGGAAATCCTCAGCTTGGTCAGGTAAAATAACTGTCAGACCATGTGGTTTTTGATAATCGCTGGCCATTTTAGCTAAGAATTTGTTGTAAGAAACGCCAGCGGAAGCAGTTAGATGGAGTTCTTGCCAGATATCTTTTTGAATGAGGCGAGCGATTTTGACCGCTGACTTGACACCGAGTTTATTTTCTGTTACATCCAAATAGGCTTCGTCAATGCTCATAGGTTCAATCAAATCTGTATAACGCTTAAAGATAGCTCGAATCTGGAGTCCTACAGACTTGTATTTCTCATAATTTCCTGAGATAAAGACGGCCTGGGGACAACGTTCATAGGCTTCCTTGGAACTCATGGCTGAATGGACACCAAAAGCTCGCGCCTCATAGCTACAAGTGGAAACGACACCACGCCCACCTGTTTGCCGAGGGTCGCTGCCGATAATGACAGGTTTTCCTCTGAGTTTAGGATTGTCTCTGATTTCTACCGCAGCAAAAAAGGCATCCATGTCAATATGGATGATTTTTCTTGACAAATCATTTAATAAAGGGAAAATCAACATGCCTAGCACCTTTTTATACTCTTCGAAAATCTCTTCAAACCACGTCAGCTTCGCCTTGCCGTAGGTATATGTTACTGACTCCGTCAGTCTTATTTACAACCTCAAAGCAGTGCTTTGAGCAGTCTGTGGCTAGCTTCCTAGTTTGCTTTTTGATTTTCATTGAGTATTACTGCTTATTTTCTTTTATTATACCCTTTTTTCTGAAAAAAAGAAAAAAGGCTTTATTTTTTTCAAAAATATAATACAGTTTGAGATAAAATATAGACTGTTTTAGAAAAGAAAGTGTAAAAATAGGGATTTATCACTTGTTGAAATCGGTTACTGTATGGTATACTTGTCTCATGAATGTAACAGATGGATGTTACTAGAAAGAAAAAAGAGGACATTAACATGGTTGTTAAGACAGTTGTTGAAGCACAAGATATTTTTGATAAAGCTTGGGAAGGCTTCAAAGGCGTAGATTGGAAAGAAAAAGCAAGTGTATCACGCTTCGTACAAGCTAACTACACACCTTACGATGGAGACGAAAGCTTCCTTGCAGGACCAACAGAACGTTCACTTCACATCAAAAAAATTGTAGAAGAAACTAAGGCTCACTACGAAGAAACTCGTTTCCCAATGGACACTCGTCCAACTTCTATCGCTGATATCCCTGCTGGATTTATCGATAAAGAAAACGAAGTTATCTTTGGTATCCAAAATGACGAACTCTTCAAATTGAACTTCATGCCAAAAGGTGGTATCCGTATGGCTGAAACCACTTTGAAAGAAAATGGATACGAACCAGACCCAGCTGTTCACGAAATCTTCACTAAATACGTAACAACAGTTAACGACGGTATCTTCCGCGCTTACACTTCAAACATTCGTCGCGCACGTCACGCTCACACTGTAACTGGTCTTCCAGATGCATACTCACGCGGACGTATTATCGGTGTTTACGCACGTCTTGCTCTTTACGGTGCAGACTACTTGATGCAAGAAAAAGTAAACGACTGGAATGCAATCGAAGAAATCGATGAAGAAACAATCCGTCTTCGTGAAGAAATCAACCTTCAATACCAAGCATTGCAACAAGTTGTTCGCTTGGGTGACCTTTACGGAGTTGATGTTCGCAAACCAGCGATGAACGTTAAAGAAGCTATCCAATGGGTTAATATCGCCTTCATGTCTGTCTGCCGTGTGATTAACGGTGCTGCTACATCTCTAGGACGTGTACCAATCGTATTGGATATCTTTGCAGAACGTGACCTTGCTCGTGGTACATTTACTGAATCAGAAATCCAAGAATTCGTTGATGATTTTGTTATGAAACTTCGTACAGTTAAATTTGCTCGTACTAAAGCTTATGACCAATTGTACTCAGGTGACCCAACCTTCATCACAACTTCTATGGCTGGTATGGGTAACGACGGTCGTCACCGTGTTACTAAGATGGACTACCGTTTCTTGAACACTCTTGACAATATCGGTAACTCTCCAGAACCAAACTTGACAGTTCTTTGGACTGATAAATTGCCATACAACTTCCGTCGCTACTGTATGCATATGAGCCACAAACACTCTTCTATCCAATATGAAGGTGTAACAACAATGGCTAAAGACGGATATGGTGAAATGAGCTGTATCTCATGCTGTGTGTCACCACTTGACCCAGAAAACGAAGAACAACGCCACAACATCCAGTACTTCGGTGCGCGTGTAAACGTATTGAAAGCCCTTCTTACTGGTTTGAACGGTGGTTACGACGATGTACACAAAGACTACAAAGTATTTGACATCGAACCAATCCGTGACGAAGTTCTTGAATTCGAATCAGTTAAAGAAAACTTTGAAAAATCTCTTGACTGGTTGACTGACACTTACGTAGATGCTTTGAACATCATCCACTACATGACTGATAAGTACAACTACGAAGCTGTTCAAATGGCCTTCTTGCCAACTAAACAACGTGCTAACATGGGATTTGGTATCTGTGGATTTGCTAACACTGTTGATACATTGTCAGCTATCAAATACGCTACAGTTAAACCAATCCGTGACGAAAATGGCTACATCTACGATTACGAAACAATCGGTGAATACCCACGTTGGGGTGAAGATGACCCACGTTCAAACGAATTGGCAGAATGGTTGATCGAAGCTTACACAACTCGTCTACGTAGCCACAAACTTTACAAAGACGCTGAAGCTACAGTATCACTTTTGACAATCACATCTAACGTTGCTTACTCTAAACAAACTGGTAACTCACCAGTTCACAAAGGTGTATACCTCAACGAAGATGGTTCTGTGAACTTGTCTAAACTTGAATTCTTCTCACCAGGTGCTAACCCATCTAACAAAGCTAAAGGTGGATGGTTGCAAAACTTGAACTCACTTTCTAGTCTTGACTTTAGTTATGCAGCTGACGGTATCTCATTGACTACTCAAGTTTCACCTCGCGCTCTTGGTAAGACTCGTGATGAACAAGTTGATAACTTGGTAACAATCCTTGATGGTTACTTCGAAAACGGTGGACAACACGTTAACTTAAACGTTATGGACTTGAACGATGTTTACGAAAAGATTATGTCAGGAGAAGACGTTATCGTACGTATCTCTGGATACTGTGTAAACACTAAATACCTTACTCCAGAACAAAAAACTGAATTGACACAACGTGTCTTCCACGAAGTTCTTTCAATGGATGATGCATTGAGCTAATCAAGTTCTTAAATAATGAAAAGGAACCCTCGGTCAAACGACTGAGGGTTTTTGGTTTTGGGTTTTTAAATTCTTTAATACTCAATGAAAATCAAAGAGCAAACTAGGAAGCTAGCTGCAGGTTGCTCAAAACACTGTTTTGAGGTTGCAGATAGAGCTGACGCGGTTTGAAGAGATTTTCGAAGAGTATAAGTCATTCTCTGAAGTGTCTCGCTTTGTTTAAAAAGAGTTGGTTGAGTTGAGGAGGCAGTCTGAAATAAAAACACCACACTTTGTAAGGAAACAAGGTGTGGTTGTATTTTATCTCTTGGACCAAGTTCTCTTCATAAAGAGAAGGAGGATTGGGTAAATCTCCAATCGTCCTGCAATCATCGCAAAGGAGAGGAGAATTTTTGAGATAGGGCTAAAGATTGAGAAACTAGAAGTTGTTCCTAGAATAGGCCCGATATTATTGAAACAGCTAAAGACAGCGCTGGTAACGACCAGAAAATCATTGCTATCTAGGCTGACAATAAAGATAAGTGCTAGCAAAATCATAGAATAGATGACAAAGTACTTGAGAATCTTATGCTGGGTATCTTTGTCAATCACCGTTTTATTAACATGAAGAGTCAAAACACGGTGGGGTGATAGGATTGATAAAATCTGATTTTTGGCAATTTTTGAAAGGATGAGGCCTCTAATAACCTTGAGTCCACCTGCAGTTGAACCAGCAGAACCACCGATTCCCATGAGGAAGAGAAGGATAAATTGGGAGAAGAGGGGCCAGTTGGTAATATCTCCATATCCAAAACCAGTTGTTGTAATGATATTGGAAACCTGGAAGAAGGCCATTTCAAAACTCTTGGAAAATCCTGGATAGAGATAGAGAGTATTGAGGCTAATCAAGCCTGTAGAAACCAGTACGATGACCAAGTAAGCCCGAAGTTCTTCGTCTCCAAAGAAGGCCTTAACCCGACGGAGCATGAGGTAGTAGTAGAGGTTAAAATTTACCCCAAAAACCAGAACTCCGATACTAACTAGATAGGTAATCAGTGAGCTACCATAGTGAGCAATCCCGTCGTTATAGACGGTGAAACCTCCTGTACCTGCTGTACCCATAGCGATGACAAAACTATCAAATAGGGGCATGCCAGCTAGATAATAGATGATGACAAAGAGGGAGAAGAGAGCTAGATAAAGGAGATAGAGAATCTGGGCAGTGTTTTTTAGCTTGGATACAACCTTACCAAAGACGGGACCAGGAACCTCAGCTTTCATTACCTCTAGGTGGCTATTTTTGGCATTGTCCATAATAGCAAGTGCAAAAACAAGCACTCCCATTCCTCCGATTAAGTGGGTAAAACTTCGCCAGAAGAGGAGGGAACGGCTGAGGACCGAAACATCGTTCAGAATAGTTGCTCCAGTAGTTGTAAAGCCAGAACTAATCTCAAAAAAGGCATCGATAACGCTGGGAATTTGCCCAGCAAAGACAAAGGGGAGCCCACCAAAGAAAGACCAAAGGATCCAACAGAGGGCAACGATCAAGATTCCCTCCTTGGCATAAATCCGTTGATTTTTTGGTTTTTCCAAACTCCCTGAGCCGCCCAGCAATACGAGAATTCCTATTGTTGAAAAGAGAGCTGTAAAAACTTGGCTCGATTCACGGTAATAGATAGCAACAGCCACAGGAACCAAAAGAAGAACAGCTTCAATCAAAAGCAACTTTGAAAGGAGGTAGCGAATCATACTTTTATTCATCTCTTACCTCGCAATCAAGTCATAAATCTTGGTGATATTCGGCAACAAGGTCGTTACTAGAAGTTTGTCTCCGACTTCAAGCATATCCTCTCCAGTTGGGAAAATTGTTTTGCCTTTTCGAATGATGGCTGCAATAAGAATCCCTTTTTTCAATTTCAGTTGAGAAAGAGGTTTGGCAGTCATTTTATTGGCTTCCTTGATATGGAATTGCAGGGTTTCGATTTGGCCATTGGCTAGATGGTGCATGGCCTGAAGGTCTGAATACTGGGCATTAACCCGACCACGAATAAAGTGCATAATCGTATCTACAGCAATGCTTTTAGGTGTGATGATACTTGAAAAATCAGGCGCATTGATAATCTCGAGGAGACTGGTACGATTGACCTTGGTGATATTTTTTTGTACACCTACGCTGTCAAGGAACATAGAGGTAATCAGATTTTCCTCATCGACCCCTGTTAGAGTCGCAACGGCATCATAGTTTTGAGCACTTTCTTCCAGCAGGATATCTTTTGCGGTACCATCTCCTTGAACGATGTAGAGATTTGGGAATTTCTCGCTAAAGAAGCTGGCGATTTCGGGATTGATTTCGATGACCTTAGTATCGATACGACTATCTTTGAGGATAC
This sequence comes from bacterium, assembly GCA_905221185.1. Classification (GTDB taxonomy): domain Bacteria; phylum Bacillota; class Bacilli; order Lactobacillales; family Streptococcaceae; genus Streptococcus. The sequence continues at coordinate 9,266 of CAJNCE010000024.1, forward strand.
CTAGTAGATAATAGGCAATTCTACCTGCACCAACGATGAGAAGGCTCTTTACAGCACGTGATTTGAAATAATTATGGAAGAGCATCATATCAACACGGTTACCAGTGACAAAGATTCTATCTTTATCCTGTATCGTCATGTCACCACTTGGGATAATAATTTGATGATCCCTCTCTATCGCACAGACAATGACATTGCCAAATTTTTTCCGAAAATCAGAAATGGGCATTTGGCAAAGACCGCTAGAAGATTTAACAGTGAATTCCATTAAACTGACTCTTCCACCAAAGAAACGTTCGACAGAGAGAGCATTTGGGAAGTCAATAATATTGGCAATAGCGCGGGCAGCCAAGAGCTCGGGATTAACGATAAGAGAAAAACCGAGAATATTCTTTTCCTTGAAATAAGAGTTAGAGTATTCAGGATTTCGCACCCGAACGATAGTTTCTTTAGCCCCCATTTTCTTAGCTAGAACGGCTGCAATCATGTTCACTTCATCGTACTCAGTTAGAGCGATAAAGATATCACAATCCTGGACACTGGCTTGCTCAAGGATGGCAAAATCGGCCCCGTTACCAAGGATACCCATGATATCAAAGCGATTAACAATATGATTGAGAACGGCTTCGTCTTGCTCAATCAGCAAAACATCATGCTTTTCTGCAACCAAGGAGCGACAGAGGGCGAAACCGACTTTTCCCCCTCCGACAAGGATAATTTTCATATTAAAACCTACTTTTTCATGATGTAACTATCATACCCTTTTTCAAGAAAAAATGCACCTACTAGCTAATAACCAGAGCTTTTAATGGAATTTTGTTATAAGGTAAAACTATATCCCAATCATTTAAAATAGCTATTAGCACCTTTCTCTGAAATATGGTATGATAAAGGGTATACAAGGAGACAAAATGAATAATAATTTACTGGTATTACAATCAGACTTTGGTCTGGTTGATGGTGCGGTATCGGCTATGATTGGAGTGGCTTTAGAAGAGTCTCCAACCTTAAAAATCCATCACTTGACGCACGATATCACGCCTTATAATATTTTTGAGGGGAGCTATCGTCTCTTTCAGACGGTGGATTACTGGCCTGAGGGAACGACTTTTGTATCGGTTGTTGATCCAGGTGTTGGCTCAAAACGTAAAAGCGTGGTTGCTAAGACTGCAAAAAATCAATACATTGTCACGCCAGACAATGGGACGCTTTCTTTTATCAAGAAACACGTTGGGATTGTAGCTATTCGTGAGATTTCTGAGGTGGCCAATAGACGTCAAAATACAGAGCATTCTTATACCTTCCACGGTCGTGATGTCTATGCCTATACTGGCGCTAAACTAGCCAGTGGTCACATTACTTTTGAGGAAGTGGGGCCAGAGCTCAGTGTGGACCAGATTGTAGAACTCCCAGTCGTAGAGACCATCATTGAAGATCATCTGGTCAAGGGAGCTATTGATATTCTGGATGTGCGTTTTGGTTCGCTCTGGACCTCTATCACGCGAGAAGAATTTTACAAGCTGGAACCAGAATTTGGTGACCGTTTTGAAGTAACAATCTATCATGCAGATATGCTGGTCTATCAAAATCAGGTTGTCTATGGCAAATCATTTGCAGATGTGAGAATTGGGCAACCCATCCTTTACATCAACTCTCTCTATCGTTTAGGTCTGGCTATCAACCAAGGTTCTTTTGCCAAGGCTTATAATGTGGGTGTCGGTTCATCTTGGACCATTGAAATAAAGAAAATAGAAGGATAAAATAGGAGAATAAATAGTATGGAAATCAAATTTACAATTAAACAAGTTGTTGCTGTCGGAATTGGCGCTGCCCTCTTTGTCGTCATCGGGATGATCAACATTCCGACCCCTGTTCCAAATACAAGCATCCAGCTTCAGTATGCGGTACAAGCGCTACTTTCTATTATTTTTGGACCGATTATCGGTTTGCTTGTTGGGTTGATTGGTCATGCAATCAAGGACTCTCTTGCTGGCTATGGTCTGTGGTGGACTTGGATTATCGCTAGCGGGCTCTTTGGTCTAGCTGTGGGACTCTTTAGAAAATACGTTCGCGTGATTAATGGTGTCTTTGACTGGAAAGATATTCTTATTTTTAACCTCATTCAACTACTTGCAAATGCCCTTGTTTGGGGTGTCTTGGCACCACTTGGAGATGTTGTGATTTATCAAGAAGCAGCAGAAAAAGTATTTGCCCAAGGGATTGTTGCGGGAATTGCTAATGGTGTATCTGTAGCTATTGCAGGAACTCTTCTCTTGCTTGCTTATGCAGGAACCCAAACTCGTGCAGGAAGTTTGAAAAAGGACTAATACTCTTCGAAAATCTCTTCAAACTACGTCAGCTCTATCTGCAACCTCAAAACAGTGTTTTGAGCAACCTGTGGCTAGCTTTCTAGTTTGCTCTTTGATTTTCATTGAGTATAAAATGATGGGGAAGGCTGGGCAACCAGTCTTTTTCGATGTTTATAGGCTAGTCAGGTAAGCAATCTAGGCTAGGAATCTTGTTGGTGCTAAGTTTTTAAGAGAAGAGTCTGCAAGAAGGGTTTAATTTATGATAAAATAGAATTCTAAGAAGCGAATGAAGAGAGTAAGATGAAAGAAGCTATAATTGAGTGGAAGGATTTTTCTTTCCGATATGAAACACAACAAGAACCGACCTTGCAAGGGGTGGACTTGACCATTTATAAGGGAGAGAAAGTCTTAATTGTTGGACCATCTGGGTCAGGCAAGTCTACCTTGGGTCAGTGTTTGAATGGGATTATTCCCAATATTTACAAGGGTCAGATGTCTGGAGAATTTTGCATCAAGGGCCAAGCAGCCTTTGATATGAGCATCTATGATAAATCTCATCTGGTCAGCACGGTTTTGCAGGATACAGATGGGCAGTTTATCGGTTTATCCGTGGCAGAGGATTTGGCTTTT
>CAJNCE010000025.1:0-10870 GCA_905221185.1 bacterium
TCAGCAAGTACAAGCGCAGTAGCGTCTACCTCAGCAAGTACAAGCGCCGTAGCGTCTACGTCAGCGTCAACAAGTGCAGTAGCGTCAACGTCAGCGTCAACAAGTGCAGTAGCGTCAACGTCAGCGTCAACAAGTGCAGTAGCGTCTACCTCAGCAAGCACAAGTGCTGTAGCATCAACCTCAGCAAGCACAAGCGCGGTAGCATCTACCTCAGCCTCAACAAGCGCAGTAGCGTCTACATCAGCAAGCACAAGTGCTGTAGCGTCTACGTCAGCAAGCACAAGCGCCGTAGCGTCTACCTCAGCATCAACAAGTGCGGTAGCATCAACCTCAGCGTCAACAAGCGCCGTAGCGTCTACCTCAGCCTCAACAAGTGCCGTAGCGTCTACCTCAGCGTCAACAAGTGCCGTAGCGTCTACGTCAGCCAGCACAAGTGCCGTAGCATCAACATCAGCCAGCACAAGCGCTGTAGCGTCTACCTCAGCAAGTACAAGCGCAGTAGCGTCTACGTCAGCAAGTACTAGCGCGGTAGCATCAACCTCAGCAAGTACTAGCGCGGTAGCATCAACCTCAGCAAGTACTAGCGCTGTAGCGTCTACATCAGCCAGCACAAGCGCCGTAGCATCAACCTCAGCCAGCACAAGTGCTGTAGTATCTACCTCAGCCTCAACAAGTGCTGTAGCGTCTACGTCAGCCAGCACAAGTGCGGTAGCATCAACGTCAGCCAGCACAAGCGCGGTAGCATCAACCTCAGCGTCAACAAGTGCTGTAGCGTCTACCTCAGCCTCAACAAGTGCTGTAGCGTCAGTAGTTACAAGTAAAGGATTGCCTGAAATCCATTCTAAGAGTGCTCTTGATATTGCTAGTGTAATTGCTTCTGATTCAATTAGTACTTCTGTATCTGAGTCGGCGTCAGTAAGTACCTCAGTGTCTGAATCATTCTCAAGATTATCAAGTATGTCAGATCCGGATAGTACGGATAAACCGAACTTTAGTTTGAGTGACAGTGCTTCACAGTCAACGAGTCTAAGCGCATCAATCTCAACATCGGTGTCTATGTCGACTTCAACAAGTACGTCACTTTCAGATGCAATTTCTGATAGTGCCTCAACGTCAAGCTCGCTTGTAGAATCAAATGTTGAACATTCTACTTCACGCGTTGGAAATGGTGCCGGATCGACAGCTAAGTCAAGACAGCAATTGCCAAATACAGGTACAGAAGCATCCAGAACCTCTGCGCTTTTAGGAGCTTTGGCCGCTGTGACTGGGCTAGGTTTGTTTGCGAAACGTCGCAGACGTGATGATGAAGAAGAAATGTAAACAATCTTTCTGTAGCATATCTATCTGTGGATAGATGATTAAAAGTGTGTGGAACCGAAGTTTCGCTATAAGAAAAAGTGAACAAAACTAGTTTTCTGGAAATCAGAATTCAGTTTAGTTCACTTTTTGTTTTATATAGTGCATTGAATCAAGAGCAGGACACATCAGTTTCTAAAATATTGTGAAAAATTAGGTTGAATTTCTCAATCAATTTGTTCATATTCTATAAGGCTGGGCAAAAAGTCTTGAAAATCAAAAAACGCATAGTATCAGGTATTGAACAATCTTGATACCATGCATTTTATTGTAGGGAGATTTACTTCATTTTCTCCTAAAATTGAGTTTTCGTCCATCCTCACTAGAGTAGTACGTCGCGACTACTAAAACATTTCTAGAAATTAATACTCTTCGAAAATCTCTTCAAACCACGTCAGCGTCGCCTTACCGTGCGTATGGTTACTGACTTCGTCAGTTTCATCTACAACCTCAAAACCATGTTTTGAGCTGACTTCGTCAGTTTCATCTACAACCTCAAAGCTGTACTTTGAGCAACCTGTGGCTAGCTTCCTAGTTTGCTCTTTGATTTTCATTGAGTATAAGTTGGTTTTCCTAATCAATTTCCAATAGCTATATTAGCGATAAAGTTAGTATACGAATGAAATATTTTATACATAATTATAAAATGAAACCGTTATATTATATATTTTGAAGGCATCCCGAAATGCTAACATAAAAATTCAATATATTTAATAAAATATCGAAATTCAACCAAAATAAAATAGTTATAAATTAAACTATTTTATAAAACTAAAGAGAAATCGTTTTCAGAAAACTTGTGACAAAAATTTAATATTTCGCAATTTAGAAACATAAAAACGCTTAAAATTTGAACTCTATCTCAATAAATTCGCTTAAAATGGGGACTTTGATGATATTTATAAAAATGGCATCGTTTGCATATAATATGTATGTAAAATGCTTTTTTTTTTTAGGTAAAAATGTTTTGAAACGTATTGAATTACTTGAATCTAAAGTGTATAATATAAACTGGTGTTTTATTGATAAATGCACATGAATATAGAAGGAAAGGAATCTAAAATATGTTTTTTAGACGCCAAGAAGGTGAATATAGAGAGACGGATCGTGTGACCCGTTTCAAGTTGATCAAGTCGGGTAAGCATTGGTTGCGTGCCTCGACCTCTCAATTTGGACTCTTTAAAGTCTTGCGTGGTGGTGTAGATGCTGCTCAGGTAACAACTGAAATGATCGAAGAGCAATCATCAAATACACTGACTGGCTTGGATATCCTGAAAGGGATAGCCGCAGCAGGGACGGTACTTGGAGGAGCAGTTGCAACACAAACAACTGTTTATGCCAACGACGCTCTTGAAAAGACAGTAGAGTCAAATCAAACACTTGCGAATACAGACACAGTAACTTTGGGAACAGTAAAAGATCAGGAGGGGGCTCAAGCAGACAGCTTATCAGTTTCTGTCAGCCAAAGCCAATCCATGTCTGAGGAGGCTTCCAAGAATGCAAGTAAGCATCTTTCAGAAAGTGAAAGCCAATCAGTAAGTACTTCAACAAGTACTTCTGTATCAGTAAGTACATCTACTTCTGAAAGTGCAAGTACAAGCGCATCTGATTCAGCAAGCACAAGCACTTCTCAATCGCAAGCTGGAGGAACTTCTGAACTTGCGAAACCAGCGGCATCAGAGACAGCTTCAAACAAAGAGACATCTGTTCGTAAGGAAGACACAGCTAACGCGACAGCTGATGCGGCTCTTTCAAAAGTTATCACTGATAGCCTCGCATCTCTACAAGCAGTTGAAAATCGTTTGAGTCAAATTACATCAACGACTTCAAGTTTGGTTGATACGACAACAACAGTTGCCGTAGCGACTACCGTATCTGCTGAGAGCAACAAGAAAGCTGAAGAAGACCGCAAACGTCTATCTAAAATTTCAGCATCTATGGGAGAGTACCTAGCTAAGTCTATTGGTCTTCCAAATACGGAGTCGGCGGTTGCTAAGGTTAATGCAGCTGTAACAGCTATCGAAGAAACGCTGAAAACTCCAGGTGCTGATCTTACAGCAGTTATCAAGCAAGCACAAGCTGCAGAAGCCTCTATCGCCAATGCCGTCCTTCGCGCCAATAATGGTAAACGTAGTTCGTTGAATGGTAGACAGATGGAGAGAGGGGCACAGCCTCGTGCCATTAATACACAGGTTGGTTCACGTGCAGTAGGAGTGGCTAACGAGAATCGTGAAAATGGCGAAAACTTAAAATCTTACGTATCTGGTTATAATGATTCTGCACAAAATCATTTGAGAGATCACGTGGCTGTTGCATCGGAGCCTGTATATGATGCAAATGGTAAAGTAACCTCTATCATTTGGACACTGATTGCCAATCCGCTTACGAATCGTGGTTATACTAATGTGATTAAGTGGATGCAGGTTCCAGACCAGCTAGAGATGCCTGATACTATTATCACGACAGGTTATAAAAATCTAATAACAAGTACAACAGAAAAACCAAATCTGAATTTCGCTAACCTTCCTGTTGATAAGTCAAATCCGCTTAACTTGCCAGACAAATTTGGTGAGACTGTTGCAGGTGGTAATGATGGATTTGCTAAACAGGGGACAGCAACATACGATAGAGGTCAGTTTGCAAATGGAAGTCAAGGCTTTGTTTCTCTCTATCATCCAGATGAATCTAAAAACTTGCTAAAAGCTTTATCTGATAATAATGACCAGTATAAACGCCCTATATGGAACGAAATTTCTCCAGCAATCGTTCCGCGTGTTTCAGACCCACGTGTTATTTGGCAAACGGTTAATATCGGTGGAACGCAAAGTGAAGTAAACGTAACACGCTTTGAGACAAGAGTAAAACCCGGTGTTACTTCTGAGCAAATAAAAAATATGAAACTGTTATTTGGTTTAGGTTCGCCAGGTACGACCTTTGCAACGGTGGGGCTCCACACCAATCCTCTTGGGATGAGCTACGAAAAAGCTTATCCACTAGCCGCAGCAGAAGGTGGCAAGTATTTTGTTAACCAGGTCGAAGCTCCATATATTACCAATAATTATGCCAATGCAGGTTTGAAATGGTGGTATGAGGGCTCCGCGTCAAATGCCTTTACGGATCCGAACCAATATTTAGTAAGAAAAGGTACTAATGATTATGGTGGTGATAAGTTACCTAGTAACTCACGAATAGAGTGGAGAGATTCTAACGGTCAAACAATCGAGAAGAAGAATGTTGGACGCACTCCAGGGGTCTTTAACAATAAGATACATGTAACCTTCCCAGATAATACAACAAAAGATGTAGATACTCAGTTTATCGTTAAGCCTTACGCGCCAAAAATTACGAGTAAATTTGTAGAAGGTAAAGATCATCAAGATATTCAGGTTGAAAAAGCAGCCCCAGGTAAGAAAGTTGCTCTTTACCAAAATGGTGTGAAAATACAAGAGGTAACAGCAGATAGTAACGGTCGTGTAACCTTTAGCAATGTTAATCTACAAAACAATGCAGTCTACAAGACTCAAACGGTAGTTGATGGACAGCCACAATATACAGATAGAAGTGGAGCCAAAAAGACGTCTGTTGAATCTGATTTTAGTAATGAGATTCGAGCTGTCAATATTGACTCAACTGGACCAGTTATTACAGCAGGGGACAACGGACGAATCAATTTAACTGTTGGACAACCAGCTAATGTTCACTTGTCAGCTTCTGATGCAACAACTGGTAATTCAGGCATGAAGACCATTACTTATGATGCAAGTAAGTCTACAGGAACCAACCTTGATAAATCGACTACAAACTTTAACAATGTTTTGACAGCAGGAAATGCAGTTAGGAATAATGATGGTTCTATGTCGAGAACGTTGACAGGTACTCCTACTAAAATTGGTCTTTATGAGAATGTTAAGGTGACGGCTACAGATGCGGTTGGCAATACATCTGAGAAAACTGTTACAGTTGCTGTTAATCCAGCTCCACCAACAATTGAAACAGATCTTGATAACAGAGTTGGACAGAGTGCGAATGTTGTAGTTAACGTCGGATCAAACATTCCGAATGGTTCAACTGTTACCCTTCAGGGGCCAAATAATACAAGCCACACAGGTACAGTTTCAAACGGGAAAGCAACGGTTACTGTTCCAAATGTACAGGCTGGTTCATATGTAGCTAAGACAACTGTAACCTTACCAAATAACAAGGGAACTTTATCTTCTGAAAGCAGTGCACCTGAGGTTTCAACACCTGATGCAATTAAACCAGTTATTACAGGAGTTCCGGCTAATAAACTAATTAACATAGTTGTAGGAGACTCTGTTGATTTAAAAGTCACAGCTTCAGATAATGAAACAGGTAATTCAGGTATTAAAACATTCAACGGTTTGGCATTTGTTCCAATTCCAGCAGGAAGTGGTTCACTATCGTTGGAAAATAAACATGTGAATGCTGATAAGACAATGTCTGCTAATTTACGTGGAACGATTACTAAAGTCGGAACTTATGATAATTATATCTTCGCGGCAACAGATGGACGTGGGAACACTCAAAATGATGCGGTAACGATTGTTGCTCGTCCAAGCACCCCTACAGTTACTAAGAATTTGACTGAAGAAGGTGGTATGCCAACGTCTGTTACAGTAACAGATATTGACCCACAGGCAACTAAGGTTACAGTGACAGTGGGGAATAAATCTATTACTAAGGAGATTCCAGCAGGGACAACTAGTGTAACTGTTACGCCAACTGAACTTGGTTTGGACAATGGTGTATTGCCTGTCAATGGAACGGTAACAGCTAAGGTTGCTGCGCAAGATTCTCGTCGTCCAGCAGGTACTTTCCTTGAGTCAACAGTAAGTGACCCTGTAACTATCACACCAGAAACAGAAAAACCAGTTATTAACTATTCATTTGAAGTGTTAGATAAGACAACGAATACTTGGAAACCAGTTCCTTCTACGCTTAACTCAGAAGGTAAACAGGATTATTCTATCTATTCAGGTGATGAACTTCGTGTGAAAACCATAGTTACAGATAACAGTGGAAAAGTTAAGACAGTTACATTTGGGGATAAAATAAGTTGGAAAAATGACTTATTTGATTTTCCTGCTTGGGGAACAAGTACAGGTGGAACCTTTAGAGATACGGTGACGAATGCGTCGGAAACAGCTCCGTATGAGGGGACATCTACTGTAAAGATGGGAGAAAATGTTGTTTGGGCACCTAATAAGACTCTGACTCGTCAAGTCAATGCTGTCGATGGAGCAAATAACTCATCTAGCACTGATGCATTTATTATCCGTCATGCAAGTCTTGCAGTTAAAAATGCAGATCTTAATCCAACTGAAAAACCTACAGTCAATGACTTGAGCAATCCAACAGATCCAGAAAAAACAACTCTGATAGCTAATATTAAGACAGCTCATGGTGTTGATGGTCGTATTAAGAATGTATCGATTAATGGTGATACTGCAACGATCCAATATAAGGATAACACTACTCGTACACTCAAGGTGGCAGATATTGCTAAACCAAAAGCTCCAACGGTTACAAATGATTTGTCAAATCAAGGTGGTCTTGCGAAAAACATTACGATTACAAATATTGAACCAAAAGCAACGTCTGTTACGATTAAAATCGGAGATGAAACTTATACAGTCGATAAGCCAGCAGGTGCAACTAATCTGACAGTAACTCCTGCAGAACTTGGTTTGAATGTATTGCCAGCCAACGGAAGTGTAAAAGCTACAGCAAACATTACGGATTCTAATGGCGTTACAACCCCATCTGCTGAAAGTACAGGTGTCAATATTACCCCTGAGATGGTTAAGCCGGTAGCGAATACAGTTGTAGAAATTTACAATAAAGCGACTAAAGAATGGGTAGCCGCTCCTAAGACGATTTCAGGTGGAAATCCAGTATATACTTTTTATGCTGGTGACCAAATTAGATTCACAACATCTGCCACTGACAATAGTAACTATATAAACAAAACAACGGTTAAACAAGGGGGTGATGGAGGTAGAGAGGTTCAAAATGGAAATGTTTTGGATGATACTTTTGGAACAGCACGTGTAGACAATATTGCTTCTATTACAGATGCCTCAGCTACAAATCCAGCTATCCTAGTTGCAGAGGGAACCGTTAAAGAAGAACTTCAATACAACACTAACAATAAAGCGACTCGAACGATTACAGCTACAGATGTTGCAGGAAAAGAGTCAGTAGGAAATACATTTAAACTTGTGCAAGGTGATTTGGCAGTAAGAAATGCTAACTTGAATCCTGATAAGAAGATTAAAGTTACAAGTCTGTCTACTTTGACAGATCCGGAAAAAGCAAGCATTGTAGAATCCATCAAGAATGCCCATGATACAGCTACACAAAAAGAAAAAGATCGTATCAAGGAAGTTACCTTCGAAGGAACTAATGCTAAGATTACCTATAAAGACGGTCAGTCTCGTACCAAACCAATCTCAGAATTGGCAATGGAAGTTAACCAACCAGTTGTTGAAAATCTAACTGGACGTGGAGGCTTGCCAAATCAAACCATCACGGTAACTAATGTTCTTCCAGGGGCAACTGTAACCTTGACAGTTGCAGGTCAAACTCTTAAGCCGAAAAAAGCAGAAGGTAATGCTACCAGCGTAACCTTTACTGCAGAAGATTTGGGAGCAGCTTACACCGCAAACAATGGTCTGCTTCCTTCAGGTAACGTGACTGCGATCCAAAGTGTACCAGCAGGTCCAAATACAAATGAAGTATTAACCTCAGAGCAAGGTACTGGGACTATTACTAATGAAACTGAAAAACCAAAAGTAGAAGTTGTTCTGCAAGTTAAAGATAAGAATAATAATTGGGTTGATCAACCTAAGAAAGCTGTTCGTAACAATGCTACTGACGAAGAAAGACGCTCTGCTCAAGGATATGAACTTTTCGCTGGGGATGAATATCGCTTTGTTATCAAAGTTACAGATAACAGTGGTAAAGTTCGTACTGTAGAAGTATGGGATGGTCGTAATGTCCAAACTAACATGACAGAAACGACTCATAATTCTAATGGAACGATTACAAATATTACTGGAACTCCGACAACAGCTACTACTACTGATCCAGCTAAATTGACAATTGACGGCATCTACAATGCAGGTCAACGATATGACGCAAGAAATGTTTGGACACGTCAGATTCGTACAAAAGACCTTTCTGAAAATACGAATAATGACACTACATTTAAGGTTGTTCAAGGGAAATTAAGTGAAAAATTCCCAGGTAAGAAACCAGAAACGGCTGTTCAAGTAAGTAATACGACTACTTTGTCTGAAGAGGATAAACAAAAGATTCTTGAAGCGGTAAAAGCATCAAATCCGCAAGATGCAAACCGTATACAAGGCTATGAAATATCAAGTGACGGTACTGTGACCATTACTTATAAAGATGGTACAACGAATCCAGTAAAACCAGACTTATCTGACTCTGACTATAGATCGAAATCAGCTTCAACAAGTGCGGTAGCCTCTACCTCAGCATCAACAAGTGCGGTAGCGTCAACGTCAGCCTCAACAAGCACCGTAGCCTCTACGTCAGCCTCAACAAGTGCAGTAGCGTCAACATCAGCATCAACAAGTGCTGTAGCGTCTACGTCAGCAAGCACAAGTGCTGTAGCATCAACATCAGCGTCAACAAGCGCCGTAGCATCTACCTCAGCATCAACAAGTGCTGTAGCGTCTACCTCAGCATCAACAAGTGCTGTAGCGTCTACCTCAGCAAGTACTAGCGCTGTAGCGTCTACATCAGCAAGCACAAGCGCCGTAGCGTCTACCTCAGCGTCAACAAGTGCAGTAGCGTCAACATCAGCAAGCACAAGCGCTGTAGCGTCTACGTCAGCAAGCACAAGTGCCGTAGCGTCTACATCAGCAAGCACAAGCGCTGTAGCGTCTACCTCAGCCTCAACAAGTGCTGTAGCGTCTACCTCAGCCTCAACAAGTGCTGTAGCGTCAACATCAGCAAGCACAAGTGCTGTAGCGTCTACGTCAGCAAGTACTAGCGCGGTAGCCTCTACATCGGCAAGCACAAGTGCTGTAGCGTCTACGTCAGCATCAACAAGTGCGGTAGCGTCTACGTCAGCAAGCACAAGTGCCGTAGCATCAACATCAGCAAGCACAAGCGCCGTAGCGTCTACGTCAGCATCAACAAGTGCTGTAGCGTCTACCTCAGCAAGTACAAGCGCCGTAGCGTCAACATCAGCAAGCACAAGCGCAGTAGCATCAACCTCAGCAAGCACAAGTGCCGTAGCGTCAACATCAGCAAGCACAAGTGCTGTAGCATCAACATCAGCAAGCACAAGTGCTGTAGCGTCTACCTCAGCCTCAACAAGTGCTGTAGCGTCAACCTCAGCATCAACAAGTGCTGTAGCGTCTACGTCAGCAAGCACAAGCGCAGTAGCCTCTACCTCAGCAAGCACAAGTGCTGTAGCATCAACCTCAGCAAGCACAAGCGCCGTAGCGTCAACCTCAGCGTCAACAAGTGCGGTAGCGTCTACCTCAGCGTCAACAAGTGCTGTAGCCTCTACCTCAGCAAGCACAAGTGCAGTAGCGTCAACATCAGCAAGCACAAGCGCTGTAGCGTCTACGTCAGCCTCAACAAGTGCTGTAGCATCAACATCGGCCAGCACAAGCGCTGTAGCGTCTACCTCAGCAAGTACTAGCGCCGTAGCGTCTACTTCAGCGTCAACAAGTGCTGTAGCCTCTACCTCAGCAAGCACAAGTGCAGTAGCGTCAACATCAGCAAGCACAAGTGCGGTAGCATCAACATCAGCAAGCACAAGTGCGGTAGCGTCTACCTCAGCCTCAACAAGTGCTGTAGCGTCTACGTCAGCAAGCACAAGCGCAGTAGCATCAACATCAGCAAGCACAAGCGCCGTAGCGTCTACGTCAGCCTCAACAAGTGCGGTAGCGTCTACGTCAGCATCAACAAGTGCTGTAGCGTCTACGTCAGCATCAACAAGTGCGGTAGCGTCTACGTCAGCAAGCACAAGTGCCGTAGCATCAACATCAGCAAGCACAAGTGCAGTAGCGTCTACCTCAGCGTCAACAAGTGCTGTAGCATCAACATCAGCAAGTACTAGCGCAGTAGCGTCTACTTCAGCGTCAACAAGTGCTGTAGCGTCTACGTCAGCAAGCACAAGCGCCGTAGCGTCTACCTCAGCGTCAACAAGTGCAGTAGCGTCAACATCAGCAAGCACAAGCGCTGTAGCGTCTACGTCAGCAAGCACAAGTGCCGTAGCGTCTACATCAGCAAGCACAAGCGCTGTAGCGTCTACGTCAGCAAGCACAAGCGCAGTAGCCTCTACCTCAGCAAGCACAAGTGCGGTAGCATCAACCTCAGCAAGCACAAGCGCCGTAGCGTCAACCTCAGCGTCAACAAGTGCAGTAGCGTCAACCTCAGCCTCAACAAGTGCTGTAGCGTCTACCTCAGCGTCAACAAGTGCGGTAGCGTCTACGTCAGCCTCAACAAG